>CAZUKI010000187.1:5139-6329 GCA_964620785.1 uncultured Aestuariivirga sp. | reverse complement strand
GACTTGAAGTGCAGCAGCAACTCGGCATCCGGGGTGTGCCGGATGTAGTGGCCGTTGAGGTTTTCCAGCTTGGCAAAATCAAAACGCGCGGCCGACTTGCCGATGCCGCCGAGTGTGAACCACTCGACCAGTTGCTCCGTCGAGAAGATTTCATCATCACCGTGGCTCCAGCCGAGCCGCGCCAGATAGTTGCGCAGTGCCGCAGGCAGGTAGCCCATGGCACGGTATGCCTCGACACCCAATGCGCCGTGGCGCTTCGACAGTTTGGCGCCATCGGGCCCGTGGATCAGCGGAACATGGGTCATCGAGGGCACATCCCAGCCCATGGCGAGGTAGATCTGCGTCTGCCGCGCTGCGTTGGTGAGGTGGTCCACGCCGCGAATGATGTGGGTGACACCCATGTCATGGTCATCGACGACGACGGACAGATTGTAAGTCGGATTGCCATCGGAACGCAGGATGATGAGATCGTCGAGGTCCTTGTTGGGAATGACGACGCGGCCCTGGGCATGGTCCTGGATCACCGTCTCACCCTCTTGCGGTGACCTGAAGCGGATCACGGGCTTGATGCCGGCAGGGGCCGTTGATGGGTCACGGTCACGCCATGTGCCATCATAGCGAATAGGGCGCTTCTCGGCCTCGGCCTTGGCGCGCATGGCCTCGAGTTCGGCAGGCGTGCAGAAACAGTAATAGGCCTTGCCGCGCTTTAGAAGCTCCTCTGCAACCTCCCGGTGGCGCGGGGCCTGCGCATATTGCGAGACAGCAGCGCCGTCCCAAGCCAGCCCCAGCCATTGCAGTCCTTCCAGAATGGCGGCGACGGCAGCTTCGGTGGAGCGCTCACGGTCTGTATCCTCGATGCGCAGCAGCATCTTGCCACCCTGGTTCCTGGCAAAGGCCCAGTTGAACAATGCGGTTCGGGCCCCGCCGATATGCAGGAAACCTGTGGGCGAGGGGGCAAAGCGGGTCACGACGGGCGATGACATGTACGCCTAAGTCCTTGTAGCGTTGACGTGGGAAAGGGCTGGTATGGCCGTGTCGCTGGCGGATAGCACATGGGAAGGGGAGGTCAAAGGGGGCGGGCTTGTAAGCGTGCTCGCCCATATCCGGGCAGTTGAGGGGGGCAGGCTTGTCATCTGGTCGCCGCTCCTCCTGGTTTTCGGCATCTGGGGCTATTTCCGGTTGTCGCAGGA
>CAZUKI010000187.1:3738-5039 GCA_964620785.1 uncultured Aestuariivirga sp. | reverse complement strand
CAACTGTCGCCCTTGCCAAGGCCCGTGGCGCCGGGGGCCTTTGAATACGGACGGCAACTTTACTTTCAAGGTATCGGGGCAATGGGTCGGGTGAGGGGGGACATCACCGTCACGCCGGAGCCCATGCCATGGCGCTACCTGCTCCGGAGTACCTTCCATGACCTGCGCCGCGCAATCGGCGCACGCGTGCATGCCGTCATCAAGGCACCGCTGGGAAGTTTCGCGGAAGCGCTGATCACCGGGGAGCGCGCCAGCATTCCGCGCAGCCTCAATGAAAGCCTGCAGGCGTCAGGCCTCTTTCACATCCTGTCCATTTCAGGGTTGCATATGTCCATGGTGGCGGGCGGCGCCTTCTGGGCCGTGCGGGCCTTGCTGGCATTTTTCCCGAGGCTTGCGCTCCGCCACCCGATCAAGAAATGGGCGGCCGCCGCCGCTCTTGCCGTCGGCCTGTTGTACATGCTGCTGGCGGATTCCGGCGCTGCAACGGAACGCTCCTTCATCATGATTGCGGTTGTGTTCTTTGCCGTTCTCGTCGACAGGCCCGCCATCTCACTCCACAACCTCGCAGTGGCTGCCGTGATCATCCTCCTGCAGGAACCCGAACAGGCATTGTCCGCAAGCTTCCAGATGTCATTCATGGCCGTCATGGGCCTTGCTGCCTTCTTTCCGGCCTTTCAGGTGGCGGTTGCAAGGTTTCGCGCCGAAAGGAGCGTTGGAACTGTCGGCAAGTGGTTTCACTGGCTGCTGTTGCTGGTTTTCACCTCACTTGCCACCTCACTCATTGCAGGCGTGCTGTCCTCTATTCCGGCTGCTCATCATTTCGGCAGGCTGGCGCCTTTTTCAATCGTAGCCAACGCCCTTGCGCTGCCGATCGTGGGCATTGTCGTGATGCCGTCGGCCATGGCCAGCGTGCTCCTCATGCCCTTTGGCCTGGAAGCGCTGCCGCTCAAGGCCATGGAACTCGGCCTCGGGGGTGTCGTGTATGTTTCGGACCTGGTGGCCTCCTGGTCACTGGCGCAGACGCGCTGGCCGCTGCTGCCGGTGCGCACGGCCATCCTTCTGTCATTGTCCGGGGCGCTGCTGTGCCTTGCTGCCAGCCGCCTGCGATGGCTGGCGTTGCCGTGTCTTGTGGTCGCTGGTGTTACCTATCACCAGCCAGCACCAGACCTGCTTGTCGATGACCGCGCGGCCAATGTCGCCGTTCTAACACAGGCTGGCTATGTTCCAGCGGTCGCAAAGGGGGCGGGTTTCTCGGCTGGGCGGTGGCTTCAGCAGAGTGGTGACGCGGCCTCTGCGGCAGA
>CAZUKI010000187.1:0-3638 GCA_964620785.1 uncultured Aestuariivirga sp. | reverse complement strand
GCGTCCCTGGGTCTATGCGCCGCGCGCCCGTCTTGGCAACATCTTCAACCGCAAACGGCCTTGAGGGCCTTCCACTGTTCTGGGCTCATGATCGTGGCGGGGATGACGCCGGCAGGTAACGGCTGAATGTCCTTGATGCGATCTTCCGTGCCGGGATGAGTTGAAAAGATGTTGCCGATTTTCTCCAGTGCCGTGGGTTCTGATGCGGATGGTGTGCCAGCACCGCCGGACGTCCCTTTCTGGATCTTCAGCACCTTCTCGAAAAAGTGCTTCAGGCCCGTGGGATCAATTGCGGCGGCAGTCATCGTGCTGCGCGCGTATTCGTCGGCCTCGCGCTCGGCGTCGCGTGAATAGCGAAAGATGGCAGCGAGTGCCGCCACGTTGCCAGCCCACTCACCGCCGCCGCCATTTGATATGGCACTGATCAGGATCTGAAGCCCCGCCAGCCGCACCATTTGCGCCTCCGGGTGGAGATGGGCGACGTGTCCGGTTTCATGGGCGAGGATGCCGGCGATTTCGTCAGGCGACTCCGCCTCGTCGATAAGCTTCTTGGTGAAGACGATCTTTCCGCCCGGCGCAGCAAAGGCATTCATCACCGGCACATCATAGACGCTGATAGAAATTGGCGGCAGGTTGGAGTTACCCTCCGCCAGGGCCGCGACCATGGACGACCACGCTTCGGTTGCGGCGGGCGTTTCGCACTTCCTGGACCCGCTGACCAGCGAGCCGATGACCTGGTCGCCGACGCGGTTGCGCCAACTGTCGGGCAGGAGATGGGCAAGTTGTTGCGGCAGAAACGACATGGCAAGCCAGCCCAAGGCAGCGGCGACGGCCAAGCCACCGACCGTCCAGCCGAAAACCTGGGCCCAGTGCCCGAAATTGTAGCCACCCCTGAGGGCACGATTGCTGGCCAGCAGATCATTGATGAAGGCTTCATCCCGAATAGTGAGCCTGCCGCCGCGCTGGCTCGCGTGGGTGAGCCGGAATGGCTGTCCCGGCGTCGGCGGGTCGATGGGGTGCAGCCCTGAGATGGACCAGCGCGTGAGCGGTGTGTGCTCGCCGCTGAATTGCAGCATATCGCCGACACGCTCGACGGTAACGGCCCTGTCACGGGCGGTTTCACCGTCGAAGAATACCGCCTGTACCGCCATCACAATCCTCCCACGTCGAAGGCATCGAACAGGCCTTCGCCGCGCGTCGGCATTGCTGCCGTCGATTGGGAAATCCTGTCGATGTCGATATGGCCTTCCAGGGTAAGCCGGTCCACGACGTAGCGAACGATGCGTCGGTTGATATACGGCCAGCCGGCACCAAGCGTGAAGATGAGGATGATCAGGTTGACTACTGTCAAGCCGATGATGCTCCCGGTTGTCGCGTCGAGCTTGAACGGCGCGCCATCGAAACGGGTGTAGTCGGCGAAGGTCCGCATTTGTTTCGCTGTATAGACCGCCCACAACATTTCAAAGAGCAGCAGGAACAGCAGGATGGCAACGACGCCAATGCCGATCAGCAGTATGATCAGCGACAAGCTGGGTTCAGTGCCGCTGGCGGTCAAATTCCTGAACGTATCGCTTGAAAAAAACGTGTAGTTGGCGGCGATCAATACGGCAGCGAGGATGATGGCTCCAAGAGTGAGGAACCAGCTCAGCGCATAGGTTGGATACAATGGTCCAGCGCGGCCCTTGAACTTGAACGCGGCGTCACCAAAGCGCATGTCATTGGTGATCTGCTCCTGCAGCACGGTGTTCATCACGGGCGTGGCCCAGCCCAATGACATGCCCTTTGCCATGAAGGAGCCGAATGTGAGGAGGCTGTAGATCATGGCTGAGCCTACCAGGGCGCCCCGGATGCCGCGCCACTGGGTGCGCGACAGCTTGTAGTTCCAGGCCTTGTAATAGGCGAACCCCCAAAGAACATACACGGCCATGATGACCACGAACTGGACGATCGCGATCACGGGTGATTCCGGGCCATAGATGAAACTTGCGAAGCCGGTGAAGAGGGTCAGGGGCAGGATGATCACCAGGAAGACCAGCAGAAACCCCTTGAACAGTTCCATGCCGGTGCCGGTGTATTCCAACGGCTCGCCATTGAGGTGGACAGACGACCAGATGTGCTTGCGCACGTGGGTCCGTGCCCAGAAGCGGTAAAATCCCAGGGTGACCAGGGTCAAAAGGAAGCTGACAATCGTGATTCTCAGGAGGCCAGGCCGCTGCACGAAGCTGAAACTCAGTTGTTCGGGGGTGGTCGCGCCCGTGGCGGCAACGGATTGCTCGTTCATCGCTGCTCCATTCGAGGAATCAGCCGCACTCTGGCACGGCATGGCGGCCCTTGCATATGGCGTGGATGGTTGTTGCAGCCTTGCAACAGTCCGACAATTTGCTTCAATTTTCAGCAGATGTGCTCGTGCCCGCCATGATCTGCCTCAATTCGCCTTTATTGCATGGGGATCGGCGTTGCTTGGGCCTGTTGCCCGGCACAGAATGCGGTATAGGAGGCGGGTTCGAGGGAAAGCGCGCTAACTCAAGGGTTTAAGCCCGGGGAAACGCGGCCCATCCAGATTAACACAACTCTCCGCCCGGAAGCATTCCATGGACGCCATGACATTTGACAAAGCCAAACTGCCCAGCCGCCACGTGACCGTTGGGCCTCAGCGTGCCCCGCACCGTTCTTACCTCTACGCCATGGGCCTCAGCGCCCAGCAGATCGCCCAGCCGCTGGTTGGCGTCGCCTCCTGCTGGAATGAGGCAGCCCCCTGCAACATCTCTCTGATGCGGCAGGCCCAGTCGGTAAAGCGCGGCGTCGCTGCGGCTGCCGGCACGCCCCGCGAGTTCTGTACCATCACCGTGACCGATGGCATCGCCATGGGCCACCAGGGCATGAAAGCCTCGCTCGCTTCGCGTGAGGTCATCGCCGACTCGGTCGAACTCACCATGCGCGGCCATTGCTACGACGCGCTCGTCGGGCTTGCAGGCTGCGACAAGTCCCTGCCGGGAATGATGATGGCCATGGTCCGGCTGAACGTGCCATCCGTGTTCATCTATGGCGGTTCGATCCTGCCGGGCACCTTCAAGGGCCGTCCCGTCACCGTGCAGGACGTCTTCGAGGCCGTTGGCAAGCACTCCGTCGGCCAGATGTCCGACGAGGACCTGCATGAGCTGGAGCAGGCGGCCTGTCCGTCGGCAGGCTCCTGCGGCGCCCAGTTCACGGCCAACACCATGGCAACGGTTGCCGAGGCCATTGGCCTGGCGCTGCCCTATTCCTGCGGCGCACCGGCACCCTACGAGATCCGCGACACCTTCTGCTTCACCTCTGGCGAGAAGGTCATGGAACTGATTGCCCGGAACATCCGTCCCCGCGACATCGTCACGATCAAGTCGCTGGAAAACGCCGCAACAGTGGTGGCGGCTTCCGGTGGTTCCACCAACGCCGCATTGCATCTTCCGGCCATCGCCCACGAGGCAGGCATCAAGTTCGATCTCTTCGACGTTGCCGAAATCTTCAAGCGCACACCCTACATCGCTGACCTGAAGCCCGGTGGAAAGTATGTCGCAAAGGACATGTTCGAAGCTGGCGGCATTCCGCTGCTGATGAAGACATTGCTGGACAACGGCTTCCTGCACGGCGACTGCCTCACC
>CAZUKI010000186.1:0-6344 GCA_964620785.1 uncultured Aestuariivirga sp. | reverse complement strand
GCCTGCGTGCTGACGCTGGGTGGCGATGGCGCCTATTACCATGACAGGGACGGCGCGACCTTCCGAATCCCTGCCTTCGACATCCAGGTCAAATGCACCTGCGGCTGCGGCGATGCCTTCGATGCAGGCTTTGCGGTCGGACTTGTCAAAGGCTTCGACCCGGAAACCTGCGTGCGCTTCGCACAGGCCACCTCGGCGCTCAATGCCACTGGGCTCGGCTCGCAGGCGGGCGTTGTCGATTTCGAGCACACGCTCGCCTTCATGAAGTCCACCAGGACGAAGGCCTGAAGCCGCTCAGCCCTTGACGGCCCCCATGGTGAGGCCGCGCGAGAGATGGCCCTGGATGAGGACCACCAGCAGCAGCGCCGGGAAGAAGGCAAGGAAGCCCACAAGTGCGATGGCATTGTAAATGATGCCGTCAGAGCCACCCGAGAAGTTGGCCAGCGCCACGGAGAGCGGATAGGCGTTCTTCGAGGCGATGATCAGGGTGAAGAGATACTCGTTCATGGCGAAGATGGCGGCGATCACGGCGGCGGTGATGATGCCCGGCAGGCACATGGGGATGATGATTTCCCAGAGGATGCGGAGGTCCGAGGCGCCGTCGGTCCGGGCTGCGTCCTCGATCTCGTGGGGAATGTCGATCATGTAGCTGCGGATGATCCAGACCACGATCGACAGGTTCATCGCCGCATAGACCAGCATGAGCGCCCAGATCGTATCGAGCATGCGAAGCTGGCCGAAGAGCACGAAGATCGGAATGGCGACGGCCGCTGGCGCCATCATCTTGGTGGAGAGAATATAGAAGCCGATATCCTCATTGCCCTTGAACTTGTAGCGGGCCAGCGCAAAGGCCGCCGGCACGCCGAGCAGCAGGCAGATGAAGACGCTGCCGGAAATGGCGATCATCGAATTCATGAAATAGGTGCCGATTGGCCATTCGGCCCAGATCTTGGCCCAGGTCTCGGTTGAAATCGTCGGGAAGTAGATCGGCACCGGCGCGATGATCTCGTTGCGCGGGCGCAGCGCGATGGTGGCGAAATAGATGATCGGCAAAAGACAGATGGCACCCCAGACCCACAGGACGAGACGGCTCCAGGGCGATATGTCGAAGCGCTTGCTCATGCTTCCGTTCCCGACCTGAAGAAGCGCCGCACGATGGATTGGGCGAGAATGATGGTGACGATGAGCACGAGCACCGACGCGGCAGACCCAATACCGTGCTCGAAGCTGCGGAACGAGGTGCGGTAGATGAAGTAGCTCAGGGTTTCGGTGGCACCACCCGGCGAGCCTTGCGTGATGATGTTCACGGCCGCCATGTTGTTGAGCAGGTCGATGCCGCGCAACACCAGGGCAATGGCGATGACCGGCCGCATCATCGGCAGGGAAATGTTGAAGAAGATGCTCGTCCACGAGGCACCATCGAGACGGGCCGCCTCTTCGATCTCCTTGTCCTGGCCCTGCAGGCCGGCCACGAAGATGATGAAGAGGAAGGGCGTCCACTGCCAGACGTCGGTCACCACCAGCACGAAGCGGGCATTGAAGACGGTGAACATCCAGTCGATGTTTCCGACATCGAAGCCGATGCGGTTGATGAGGTCGGCGATCACCCGGCCGTCGTTGAACAGAAGTTTCCACAGATAGGATACCGCGGACGGCATGAAGAGCATCGGCAATGTGTAGATGATGCGCCAGGACCTTGCCCATGAGGAGCGATAGACAAGTGCCGCAAGGCCCATGGCGATGACGCATTCGATGGCGAGCGTCACCGAACCCAGGAACAGGGTGTTCCAGATCGCGGTCCAGAAGGCGCTGTCGCCAATCAGTTCGCGGTAATTCTGCAGGCCCACCCAGTCGAGCTTGAACTTGCCGGTGTAGAGCGAACGATAGACGGCGTAGATGCCCGGCCAGAGTGTAATTGACAGCAGGTAGATGACCGCCGGTGCCACCATGAGATAGGGAAACGCCTTTCTTGCGAGAGGCGAGCGGCGGCGCAGCGGAACAGTCGCAGTGGCGGTCATGGTCGCGGCAACACTAGCATGGAGATGGAAAAAAGGCCGGGGTTTCCCCCGGCCATCGGCAAGATCAGTGAATTCAGAAGGGGGCTGTCTTTCCCTTGCCCTGCCAGAAGCCGGGTTCGGTTGCGGCGTAGTTCATGGGATCGGCGCCCTTGTAGAAGCCGTTCTTTTCCATGATGGCCTTGACCTTGCCCACGGCCTCGTCGAGGGCGGCCTTGGGCTGCAACTCGCCCACGACAACCTTGTTGATGAGGAAGCCGATCTCCTGGTCGATCTGGAAGCCCTGCGGCAGGCGCGGTGCGCACCAGGCATAATCCAGTGCTTCCGACCAGACCTTGGCCGGCTGTGAGACGCTGCGCAGCTTCTCGTTGGTGAGCACCGACTTGTAGCCGGGGGCGACACCGTTGGCGTTGGCCTCGTTCATCGCCATGATCGAGGATGTCGTGAGATAGGCCAGCATCAGGAAGGCTGCTTCCGGCTCCGGCGAAGTCACGGCAACGCAGGAGGTCGAGCCTGCGATGTTTGGCGGAGCATAGGCGCCGCCGGCAACGCGCGGTTCATAGATCGTCAGCACGTCGTCACCGATCTTCGACTGGTCGGGACGGGTTGCCTGGGTGCCAGAGTCCTGCCAGGAAATGTTGCAGGCCACCTGACCGCCGAGCCAGGCGGCACGGTTGGTCGGCCAGTCGGCAGCGGCAACACCTTCGATGGCGTTCTTTGACAGGGCCACAATGGTTTCAAGGCCCTTCACGCCGGCATCGCTGTTGAAGATAGGCTCCCACTTGTCGTTGAAGAGCTGGAGGCCATATTGCGCGGCGATGTGCTGCCAGGTGTAGGTGGCCCAGAAGCCGCGACCGCACATCATGCCGATGGCATTGGTGCCGGCCTGTGCCTTGTTGAGCTCGGGCGCGATGCGGATCATGTCGTCATAGGTCGGGATCGATTTCACCCGGTCGGCGTCGATGCCGATCTTCTTGAAGATCGATGGCCGGATATGGACCTGCTGGATGTCGCAGTCGAAGGGAATGCCCAGGATGCCCTTGTCGGCCCAGTGGCCGTAGTTGCGCTGGTAGGTCTCGTAGAAGTCGTCGAACGGCAGCTTCCACTTGGCGACATATTCATCGAGCGGCTTGAGGAAGCCCTGGGCGCCGAAGTCGCCGAGCCAGGGTGAGAAGAACTGGATGGCATCGAAGCCGGCATTGCCCGAGAGGAACTCGGCAACCACCTTGTCGTACATGGAATCATCCGGAATGGCGACGAGGTCGATCTTGATGCCGGACAGATCGGCAAAGGGCTGGGTCTGGTCCTGGGCGGATTCACGATCGGCAGCACCGATGGCAAAGCGCACAGTCTTGCCGGCGTGTTCCTTGCGCACGGCTTCCCAGTCAACGGTGCGGATCCAGTCCTTCTTCGGATCCCAGAGTTCGTCATTGTCGCCCAGCTTGTACTGTTCGCGGTATTCCTTCTTGACCATGTTGCCGACATTGATCTTGGCCAGGACATCGGCCGGGTTCGGCATCTGGGCGAAGGCCTTGTTGATGTTGAACAGGTTGATGCCTCCCACTCCCAGGGCGGCACCCGTCGCTGCCGTGGACTTGAGCAGCGAACGCCGGGTCAGAAGACCCTTATTCCGAGACGTCATGTGTTTCCTCCGTTGGTTTGGCCCTTATTGCAGTTCCATCGCCTCATGGATGGCCAGCCATGGCGAAGGGATTTCGACGTCGATGCGCGAACAAAAAGAGGGAATCCCAATGGGCAGAGGCCCAGAGCAGGCATCAGGTTATTCCTCCCAGCCGGCCTTTGCGGCCGGTCATTTCTTATCTGGCAATTAAACTACATTATGTATTTCTAGAATGCAAATGTTTCGTTTTGTCAGATGCGCTCCAGCGACAGCAACAGTTCTTGTGGTACAAAGATGCATCGGCGCACCGCAAAGTATATGAATGGAACGCGTGGCAGCCGCAGGAGATCCTCGTGACAGAGCAATCTGCAAATAATGTGACGATGGGTGAAGCCGCAGCCGAAAGGGGTGTTGGCCGCATTGCCCGCAACCGCATGCGCATTGCCTGGATGTATTATGTAGAAGGCCTCACGCAGAACGAGATTGCAGAACGCCTTGGCATCGGCCGGGTCACGGTGGTGCGCAACATCAACGAGGCGCTGAAGCAGCGCGAGGTGAAGATCTGGATCACCGGCAGCGTTGCCGAATGCATCGATCTCGAAAAGCAACTCAAGGAGGCCTATGGCCTTGCCGACGCGGTGGTGGTGCCAGAGCCTTCGGCTCCCGAAAACATCGGCAAGGTGATCGGCAATGCGGCCGGGCTCTATGTGAGTTCGCAACTGCGCGACAACATGCGGCTGGGTGTCGGCTGGGGCGCCACGCTCTATCACTCGCTGCAAACCCTGGCCCATGCCGAACTGCAGGGCGTGGAGGTCATCTCTCTGCTCGGCGGCATCGTCGAGGCGCGGCGCTTCAATCCGGCCGAGTTCGCCTGGCAGTTCGCCAATGAAGTCGGGGCCGACTGCTTCTTGCTGGCAGCACCAGCCATCGTCGATTCCGCGGAAACCAAGCGTGCCCTCATCGAGCGTTGCGGGCTCAACAAGGTTCTGGAGCGCGCCGAGGGCATGGACATGGCGCTGCTCAGCGTCGGCAACATGGCGGCACGTTCCACCTCGTTCCGTTTCGGCTTCTTCAGCGAGGAAGACCGCAAGTCGCTGATCAAGGCCGGTGCGGTGGGCGACCTGCTGTTCAATTTCTATGATGTGGACGGAAAGCTCATCAAGCACGCCATCAACGACCGTGTCATATCCATGCCGGTGGAAAAAATCAGGAAGGTGTCGCAGCGCGTGATGATCTCCGGTGGCAATGAAAAGCTCGATGCGCTGACCGGCGCCATCAAGCTCATCGACTGCAACGTGCTCATCACCAACGAGGACACAGCACGGAGCCTGATCGCACAGGCGCGGGGCCGCTAGTCGATGGCCGGAACAGCAGCGCCGGGCGCCCCCGTCACATCCGGGCTATGAGCGGATGATCGCAGGACTTGATGTCACGACACTGATCGAGATCGCCGCCCTGCTCATTGCGGCGGGGGCCGTCACGGGTGTTCTTGCCGGGCTCTTCGGGGTCGGTGGCGGCACCATCACGGTGCCGATCCTGTTCTATGTCTTCGGCCTCCTCGGCCTTCCCGAAGGTGTGGCGATGCCGCTTGCGGTCGGCACTTCGCTCGCCATCATCATTCCAACCTCGATCAAGTCGGCGCGCGGCCACTACGCCAAGGGCGCCGTTGACATGGCGCTGGTGAAGTCCTGGGCGGTCCCGATCATCATCGGCGTTGTCCTGGGGGCAATCATCGCACGCTTCGCGGCGGCCTGGGTGTTCCAGGCGGTGTTCATCTTGGTGGCCGGCAGCAATGCCTTCAAGCTTCTGTTCGGCGGCGAAAAGTGGCGGCTGGCCGAACAGATGCCGCAGGGCCCGCTGTCACTCTTCTATGGCTGGCTGGTGGGCCTTGCCTCATCGCTCATGGGCATCGGTGGCGGGGCCATCGCCAACCTGATCTTCACCCTGCACAACAAGCCCATCCACAACGCGGTTGCGACTTCGGCCGCACTCGGCGTGCTGATTTCAATTCCGGGTGCTGCCGGGTACATGCTGGCGGGCTGGGGCAAGGCGGGACTTCCTGCCGATGCCCTGGGCTTCGTGTCGCTGATCGGCTTTGCCCTGATGGTGCCGACTACATTGCTGACCACAGGCCTTGGCGTCAGGATCGCCCACAGCCTGTCACGGCGGCAACTGGAAGTGGCCTTCGGCCTCTATCTTGCGGTCGTCAGCCTGCGCTTCATCCTGCGCCTTGCCGGAATTTTCTAGGCAACGGTTGCGGAAGCGTTTCGCAATGCCCTGATTTCAGCGGCGTGATCGCCCTTGAAGATGGCGTTGCCTGCCACCAGCACATTGGCGCCCGCTGCAACAGCCAGGGGGGCCGTGTCCCGCGTGATGCCGCCATCCACCTGGATGTCGATGTCGCGGCCTGCAACCAGCGCCTTCGCCTGGCGGATCTTGGCGGTCATGGCAGGGATGAAGCTCTGGCCGCCGAAGCCGGGATTGACGGTCATCACCAGGATGAGATCGAGGCGATCAATGACATGCTCGAGAGCCGACACGGGTGTTGCCGGATTGAGGGCAACGCCGGTCTTCTTGCCGAGGGCGCGGATCGCCTGCAGGGACCGGTCGAGATGGGGGCCTGCCTCGGCATGCACGGTGATGCGGTCAGCGCCTGCCGCGGCGAAGGCCGCAAGATAGGGATCGACAGGGGCAATCATCAGGTGAAC
>CAZUKI010000185.1:0-6385 GCA_964620785.1 uncultured Aestuariivirga sp. | reverse complement strand
CGCACCGGAATGCCGGAGCCCTTCATGTCCTTGTAGGCGCGGGCGATCTCGAAGCGGCGGGCACGTTCGGGTTCGTGGCCGGAGAGCAGGCAGATCTTGGCGGTGGTGCCGCCCATGTCGAAGGAGAGGATTTCTGGAAGCTTCAACTGGCGTGACAGGCGGCTGGCGAGGATGGCGCCGCCCGCCGGGCCGGATTCGACAAGACGGATGGGGAAGCGGCGGGCCGTCTCGAGCGTGGTGAGGCCGCCTCCCGACATCATCAGGTAGAGCGGCGCCGACAGCTTCATGGCGGCAAGCCCGTCCTGCAGGCGCTTCAGGTAGCCGGCCATCAGGGGCCGGACATAGGCGTTGGCAACGACCGTCGAGAAGCGTTCGTATTCGCGCACTTCGGGTGCCACATCACTCGACAGGCAGATGGTGATATGGGCGGGCAGGTGCTTTCGCAGGGCATCGCGCACCGCCAGTTCATGGGCCGGATAGGCGTAGGCGTGGATGAGCCCGATGGCCACGGCTTCGACCTTCTCGGCGAGGATCTTTTCGGCGATTGCCGAAATCGATGAGATGTCGAGCGGGATCAGCACATCGCCATTGACGGCAAGCCGTTCCGTTACCGTCAGGCGGAGGTGGCGCGGCACCAGGGGTGCGGCGCGGTTGATGTTCAGGTCGTAGTGGTCGAAGCGCTTTTCATAGCCCTGCTCGATCACGTCGCGGAAGCCTTCGGTGGTGATGAAGGCCGTGACCGCGCCCTTGCGCTCGATGAGTGCGTTGGTCGCAAGCGTCGTGCCGTGAATGAAGACGCTGACCTGGCGCGGGTCCTTGCCGGCCTCCTCGAGAAGCGCCCTGGTTCCGTCGAGGACGGCAAGTTCAGGCGCGTGGGTGGTGGTGAGGACCTTGCTGCTCCAGCGCTTCGTGCCTTGCTCAAGGACGATGTCGGTGAAGGTGCCGCCAATGTCTGCGGCCAGTTTCAATGGATCTGCCATGGCTGGCCTGACCCATGCCGGAAGGCCCGAGGTTTGACAAGCCGCTATCCTTGCGCTTCAAGCATGCTGCATGTCGAAGATCACAATCCAGGATGTGGCGCAGCGGGCGGGAGTCAGCGTCGCAACCATTGACAGGGTGCTGAACCGCAGGCCCGGCGTGCGCTCACAGACGGTCGAGAAGGTCGAAACGGCGATTCGCGAGCTCAACTACCAGCCGGACCGGATCGCGGCCAGGCTGGCGCGGGGGCGCAAATACCGGCTGTGGTTCGTGCTGCCGACAACGGCGGGTGAATTCTTCCAGCGCATCAATGACGAGGTCGAGGACGCGGCCAAGCGCATGGCGGCAGAGCGCGTCGCCATCATGGTGAAGCGCGTCGATGTCTTTGACGGTGAGGCGCTGGCCCGCACCCTCGATGGCTTTGGCGACGATGTCGACGGGGTTGCGGTGGTGGCGCTCGACCATCCGGCGGTGCGCGAGGCGATCAACGGGCTGGTGGCGCGGGGTATTTCGGTGGTGACGCTGGTGTCGGATGTGCCGGGCTCGAAGCGCTCTCACTATGCCGGCATCGACAATTCCTCGGCGGGGCGCACGGCGGCAGGGCTGATGGGACGCTTTCTTTCGGGACGCAAGGGCAAGGTCGGGCTCTTTGCGGGTTCACTGTCGCTGCGTGACCATATCGAGCGCCAGTTCGGCTTCGAGCAGGTCATGACCCACGAATTTCCCGCCCTCGAAATCCTCCCGGTCCGGGAATCGCGCGACGATGTCGAGCGCACCGAGGCGCTGACCGCCCAGCTCCTGCAGGAACACCCGGAGGTGATCGGCATCTACAATGTGGGCGGCGGCACCAGGGGCATCGTGGCGGCCCTCGACCAGCATCCGCGGGCGAGGGATATCGTGTTCATCGCCCATGAGGTGACGGAAGGCTCGCGCCGCGCGCTGGTGCGCGGCACCATCGATGCCATCATCAACCAGGACCCCGGCCATGAAGTGCGCTCAGCAGTGCGCGTGCTCATCGCCAAGGCGGACAATGCGCCGCTGGTTGAGGCGCAGGAACGCATCCGCATCGACATCTTCATGCGTGACAACCTGCCCTAGCGCATCGCCAGCGACGCGCCAGGGTCAGGTTTCTGCAGGGCCTAGAGCTTCTTCAGGCCGGCTTCGATCTGGTCGCGGCGGGCTTCGAGGAAGGGCGGCAGCGACAGGGTCTCGCCGAGCTTGTCCATGGGCTCATCGGCCTGGAAGCCGGGGCCGTCGGTGGCGATCTCGAAGAGAATGCCGTTGGGCTCGCGGAAATACAGGCTCTTGAACCAGAAGCGATCAACGGGTCCGGAATTGGGCACGCGGAATTCCTTGAGGCGCGAAGCCCAGGCCTCATAGTCGGCCATGGGGATGTTGAAGGCCACATGGTGCACCGAGCCCGCGCCCTGCTCGGCGATGGGCAGCAGCGGCTCGACCTTCACATGCAGTTCGGCAACCGGGCCTTCACCCGCCATGCGATAGGCATGAACGCCATCGCTTTCGGAATGCTTCTTCATGCCCATGACCTCGGTGAGGATGGCATCGGTGTTGTCGAGGCGCGGCACGCTGAGGGTGATCGGACCCAGGCCATGGACCTGATGCTCGGGCGGCACCGGCGACTTCTCCCAGACATGGAAGGGCGAGGCGCTTTCATCCTCGACGAGGGCAAGGCGCTGGCCTTCGAAGTCCTCGAAGTCGAGGGTGAGGCGGCCGTTGCGCGTGACCGGTTCCTTGAATGTCACGTTGTTCTTCTTGAGATGTGCTGCCCACCATTCCAGCGCCTTCTCGCCCTTCACGCGAAAGCCGGTGCGGACAATGGAATGGGTGCCGCGCTTCTCGCGGCCGACGGGCCAATCGAAAAACGTGATGTCGGTGCCGGGCGAGCCTTTGCCGTCGGCATAGAACAGGTGATAGGCGCGCACGTCATCCTGGTTGACGGTTTTCTTGACGAGCCGCAGGCCCATCACGTCGGTGTAGAACTTGTGATTGCGCGGGGCGTCGGCGGTGACGGCGGTGAGGTGGTGGAAACCCTTGAGCTGCATGGCATCACTCCTGTTCTGCAAGAAACGTGGTCATGGCATCGACGTCCTGCTGCACGAGGCCGTGGCCCGTAGGCCAGGTCTTGTGGGTGAGGCTTGCGCCATTGCCGGCCAGCCATGAGGCAAGCCGGTCGGATTGCGGCTTGGGGATCATGGTATCGACGGAGCCTGACAGGAGCAGCACGGCTTTGCCAGAGAGATCTGCGGGCGGCATGTCGGCAAAGGGCGCCATGGCGCGCAGCAGCACGGCACCGGCCAGCACCTCGGGATGATTGACGAGGAGGGCAGCCGCAATGTTGGCGCCATTGGAGAAGCCAAGGGCAATGGGAGCCTCGACGCCATAGGCCTTGCCGGCCCCGGTGATGAAGCCTGCGAGGTCGGCGGCGCGCTTGCGGACATCGTCCTCGTCGAAGCGGCCTTCGGCGAACCTGCGGAAGAAGCGTGGCATTCCGCCCTCGAGGACCTGGCCCCGGGGCGAGATGACGGTGCGTCCCGGGGCTACGGCATCGGCGAGCCCGAGGAGGTCATGTTCATTGCCGCCGGTGCCGTGGAGCAGCAGCAAAGGCCGCTTTCCGGGAAGGCCGGCGCGAAAGACATGGTGAAAGTTGGTTTTGAATTCCATTCTCGCCAGATAGGATACAAAAATAGAAATTCAAGATGTTACAATTTAGATTGCCTCGACCGGCTCGGGCTGGCCGAGGACGAAACCCCTGCCATCAAGCTGGTAGGCATCGGGGCGGAAGTTGACGCGCCCGTCCTCGGTCGCCCAGGCGGTGAGATACATGAAGTGCACGCTTGGGGCATTGTGAATGGGCATTACAGTGTTTTCCTGGCTTGCCGCCAGCATCTCGAAGTCGGTCTCGCTGAAACCATCCTGGCCAGCGATAATCCAGTCGATGAACATGCGCACCTGGTCGACGCGCACGCAACCCGAACTCTGGAAACGGTCGTTCTGCAGGAATAGTTCCCGGTGCGGTGTGTCATGCATATAGACCATGAACTTGTTGGCGAAGTTGACCTTCACCGTGGCCAGGGCGTTGTGCTCGCCGGGCTGCTGCTGGAAGTGATAACGATCCGCAGGGGTGTTGCGCCAGTCGATGCGCGATGGGTCAATCTCCCGCCCGCCGACGCCGTCGAAGACGCGGATGTCCATCTCGGTCAGGTATTCCGGGTCCTTGAGGTATTTGGGGATGATGTCCTTGGCGACGATGGAGGCCGGGGCATTCCAGTAGGGATTGAAGGTGACATCGGTCACCACGCTGTTGAGCGTGGGGGTCGGACGATCGAGCTTGCCGACCACGACATTGTGGCGGGCATGGACGATGCCGTTTTCGACCGTCTCTAGCTGCAGGGCGGGAATGTTCACGAGCACGGCGCGCTCTGCAATCTTGTCGAGATGAGCTTCGATGCGCGGCAGGTTCTCGCGCAGCGTGAACAGGCGATGGCGGGCGGAAATGTCCATGGCGGCCCTGGTGCGGGCGTCGATCTTGCCCGAGGGCGCAATGCCGTGATTGATCTGGAAGGCGCGCACCGCGCCGATCAGCATGCCGTCATAGCTCTCGGGCTTGGCGACGGAGAGCGCCTCCATCTCGAGGTAGCCTTCGCGCACCAGGCGTTCGCGCAGGTTGACGACGCGGGCGGCGACAACGCCCTTTTCAAACTTTCCGGGTGGCAGCTTGCGCCAGCCACCTCCCGCCACCGCTTCCTCGTAGAAGCTGATGGCGCCCTGCATGGCCTCAATGGAACCCTGGGTAACCATTGCCGGTTCCTGCCGGTCGGCAATGATGGCCGTGCGGGTGGCAAGCTTGCCGGTGAAATTGAGCGACGGATCAGCTTGCGGCAGCAGGGCCGAAATTGAGTCGGTCTGCTGCGCCCATGCGATGGCTGGGGCAAGGAGGGGTGCTGCTGCCAATGAACGCAGCAGGGCACGGCGGGTCAGGATATGGCGCAAGGTGGTCCCCGGTAAATGACCGCCCTAGACTCGCTGGTTGAGGTAAATGGCCGATTAAGGCCCAGCCCCTGACTGTCAATTCTCCTTGAACGACGCGACGGACCGGAGCAATTTGACGGCTGTGGTGGACGGAGAAGGCGAAGACCCGAAAAGGGCGCGCTGCATAGCAAGGGGGGAATGGTCATGGTCAGATCAATGGTGCTGGCAGGTCTTGCCGGCGTATTATCGGGAACGCTTCTGGCAGGAACCGCTGAGGCGGGCGGGTTTGCAATCCGCGAGCAATCGGCAGAAGGACAGGGCGCATCGTTCGCCGGCGTTGCCGCCGGCACGAACGGCCTTTCCTCCATGTTCTGGAACCCGGCCACAAGCTCGCAGCACAATGCCTATGGCTTCATCTCGGAAAGCAATGTGTCGGCGATCATGGCCCGCTCGGAGGCCGATGGCCCCGGACCCTATGATGACAGCGGCAACATCGGCGAACTCGCCTTCGTGCCCTCCTCCTATTACGTCTATGGCGTCAATGACCGGCTGACGCTCGGCCTGTCGCTGAACGCGCCCCTGGGACTCGTCACCGATGCCCGCGACACGTGGATCGGTGGCCTTCATGGCGACAGGTCGGATGTTGCGACGTACAATCTCAGTCCCAGCGCCTCCTACAAGGTCAATGACTGGCTCAGCATCGGCATCGGGGCGCAGGTCGAATACATGACTGTCGAACTCACGGCGCGCCAGCCGGTCACTGGCTTCAAGTTCCTCGACGCGGAGGCGGACAGCCTGGGAGTTGGTTTTACCGCCGGCCTGCTGTTCGAGCCAACGCCCACGACCGACATCGGCATCGGCTTCCGCTCCTCCATCAAGCATGACCTCAAGGGCGACGGAACGTTCCTCCTCGGCCGGGTGCCCTATGACGGCGACATGGCGGCCGGCTTTTCGAGCCCAGAGACGGTGACCATCGGCATCAGGCAGCAGGTCAATGAGCAGCTGACGCTGCTTGCCGGGGTGGAATGGGCCAACTGGAGCCGCTTCAAGGAACTGCGGCTGGAGCTTGATCCGCCGTTCCCGTCACTGGCAACGCCAGAGAACTGGAAGGATTCCTGGTTCTTCTCGCTGGGCGGCGAATATGCCGTGAACGAGGCGCTGATGCTGCGGGCGGGTGCGGCTTATGAAATCTCGCCGGTGCCGGATGC
The DNA here is from genome assembly GCA_964620785.1 of uncultured Aestuariivirga sp. Lineage (GTDB taxonomy): Bacteria > Pseudomonadota > Alphaproteobacteria > Rhizobiales > Aestuariivirgaceae > Aestuariivirga. The sequence continues at coordinate 209 of CAZUKI010000185.1, read as the reverse complement.
CTATCGCACGCCGCGCGTTCCCGACAATGACCGTGTCTGGCTGTCGCTCGGGGCCAGCTACAAGCTTGCGCCAAGCACCACGGCGCACATCGCCTATTCCCATGTCTTCGTCGATGATGGCGACATCAACCTGACGGCGCCGGCACCGCTGGTCGCCTCCTTCGATCAGAGCATCGACATCCTCTCCGTCGGCCTCACCCACGATTGGT
>CAZUKI010000184.1:2891-6462 GCA_964620785.1 uncultured Aestuariivirga sp. | reverse complement strand
CGGCTTTATTCTCCATAGAGAGGCAGGATGTGCCACCGGAACATTCATGTCGCGCGCTTCACGCCGTAACTTCTTGATCTCGCGCATGATCGCAGAGTGCTCGATCTCGTTGGCCAGCCGTTTCCCCGCCTCTTGGAACTCCAGGTCCAACTGAATTGAGAATTCGGCAGTCCTGCCGCTTGCGCAGCCCGCGATACTGCATTCGCCACGAGGACCGCCCAACACGATCCTGACCTCTTCCTCAGCTGAACGAAACATCCTGTTGACACGACGGATGTCGTTCACAAACTGCCTGGACGACGTGACAGGTATCTCGACTAGCAATCTCAGCCGACACAATGATCAACGTCGTTCAACCGCCTGTTACACTCATGTGACGAGCGACAGCGGGCCTACTATTCTGCCTGTCGATGATAAAATCATGGCCCTTGGGCTTGTGTGAAATTGCCCTGTCGATGGCGGCGTAGAGCAAGTCATTGCCCTCCGAGGCGCGCAAGGATGCCCGAAGATCGGCCGCATCCTCTTGACCAAGGCACATGTAGAGCGTGCCGCTACAGGTGAGCCTCACGCGATTGCAGCTCTCACAAAAATTGTGACTGAGCGGCGTGATAAATCCGAGGCGGCCACCCGTTTCACGCACATTTACATAGCGTGCAGGTCCACCCGTCTTGTACGTGATCTCCTCCAGCGTGAACTGCTTCTCCAGTTGCACACGCAACTTCGAAAGCGCTACGTATTGTTCGGTCCGGTCGCCCTCTATATCCCCGAGCGGCATCGTTTCGATGAGCGTGAGGTACATGCCCTCACCATGGGCCCAGCGGATCATCTCCGGAATTTCGAGATCGTTGATACCCTTGAGAGCGACTGTGTTGATTTTGATCTGCAGGCCTGCAGACTTTGCCACTTTGATGCCTTCGACGACCCTTCCGAGGTCGCCCCACCGGGTGATTGCCTTGAACTTCAGGGCATCCCGAGTATCGACGGAAATATTGATACGCCTGACTCCATGGCCAGCGAGCTCGTGGGCGTACTTAGCCAGTTGGCTGCCATTTGTTGTCAATGTCAATTCTTCGAGCGCCCCGGACTGCAAATGACCGCTGAGGCCCGCCACCAGTTGCATGATGCCCTTGCGCACCAGCGGCTCACCACCGGTCAGCCTGATCCTGCGAACTCCCTTGGCGATGAATGCTTCACAAACGCGCTGCAATTCTTCGAAAGACAGAAGTTCCTTGCGCGGCAGGAATGTCATGTCCTCCGCCATGCAATAGATGCAGCGGAAATCGCAGCGGTCCGTTACCGAAACGCGCAAGTAGCTGATGCTGCGGCCAAACGGATCGATGAGGCGGGCTCTATCCGCCCCTAAGATCGACGGCAAGGACATGTCGTTCATCTCGGAAGCCCCAACTCACAGCATGGGAGATGGCACGGCACTTTAGCCAGCCATCTCCTCATTGCATCACGATGACACATATTCCCAGGACTTGAACGAGGACTTCCGGACTGAGGCGGGGGCGTCAGAAATCTTCCGGATATTGGCCCAAGTCTGTTTGTAGTTCGGCAGTATCAACTCGTTCACACCAGCGTTGATGACATTTCCTTGCGTACCACTCGGCGCCCCGAAAAGCATGAAAGTTTCTTTGCGCTTGGCAGTGGGCTCCGGGTAGACCATTGCCTGGGTGGCACCAACATCATTGAAGACTTCCACAAGATCACCGGCATTGAGTTTCAGTTCTACCATGTCCTCCGGATTGATCTGGAGGTAAGGGTAGGGGAACCTATCTGAGACAAAGTCATTTTCCTTGTCGAGGAACCAGTTCTGCCAGTTGATGTTGGAACGGCCGTTGTTGATGAGGAAGGTGTATGCATCACGCTGCGACGCCTTGCCGGGGGCCTGCAGCCCACGCCACGCGCCACCGCAGAACAAGGCCTTCTTGTCTTCGCGGCCATGACGGCTGAATTTGCCATCTTCATAGAGCCGCTTGGTTCCAATGAGTTTGCCATCCTTGAAACCGACAACCGGCTCCTGCACGCCATTGTTGCCCATGGCGCGCAGGCGTTCATAGGTGACGTCCGGATTGCTCTTGTTGTAGCCATCCATGAAAGCATCTTCTTCGGTCTTCCAGTCGTAGCCCTTGAACTGGTCGGCATAGTCGTTACGGCCTTCGGCACGCAGGACTCGCTCCAGGTTCCGGGCAATGCTTGCGGCAATGAGGCAGTCTGGCATTGCCGATCCCGGGCCATCCATGAATTTCTCAACGAGCCGCATGCGACGTTCGCCGTTCATGGACGTCAGGTTCATTTCGCCAGATTCCACAGCAGGCAGGATGACGTGAGCAGCTTGCCCGATCTGTGAGTGGATCACATCCACATTCACCGAGAACAGTCCGCCTGCATTGATTGCCGAAACTATGGCATCCACAAGCTCTTCACGGGTTGCCCCGGCGCGAGCGTCCATGGCTTCCTTCACCATATTGGTACGGCGGTTGTACTCCCGCTTGAAGGCGCTGGCATTGAGGGTGGTCTTGTAGTGGTCGTTGGCCCATATGTGGTGCACCTTGCCTTTGCCTGCGATCAGCAACTGATCAATATAAGGCGCGGGACGGCCGACATGAGCATCAGAAGGCCGGAAATAGCCTTCCTGGTGCCCGCCCAGACGGCATACGCCGCCACCTTCGCGGCCGATATTGCCGGTTGCAAGGGCGATGTTCACCAGCGCACCAATGGTACGGTAGTTGTCGTTGCCCCAGATGATGCCTTTCTCGTAGGCAGCCACGCACTTGCGACGTGACCCATCATCCTTCGGCTTGGCAATCCATTCTGCGGCTTTGACAATGGCTTCTTCGGACACGCCACAGATTTTGGCCGCTTCCGCGACGGACAACTTGCATTCGGCCCTCGCCATCTCGAAGCTGCCAAGCGGTGCAGGATGTGCTTCATCGAGCGCGACAGCGACATCACCACCGATCGTGGAGTTGGCGATGAAATCCTTGTCGACCCAGCCCTTGTCCGCAATGTAGGTGAACAGTGCATTGAAGAGAGCGAGATCGGTGCCGGAGTTGATGGCAAGGTGGAGCACGTTGTCTTTGCCAGCTTCGACTTCGCAGGCATTGATCGTCACTGTTCGGCGCGGATCCACGACAATGACCTTTGCGCCATTGCGCATGCCCGGAACCATATGGTTCAGGAACAGATTGGTCTGGGTTTCCAGAGAATTTGCCCCGATCAACATGATCGTGTCCGTGAGGCCGTAGTCCTCATAGGCGTAGTTCAGTTCGTCGATACCCATGTCGCGGGTCGAGTGGACCTCCGAGTTGTAGGCAGGCCGGTTGTGAATGCGGCAGTGCTTCACCTTCATGGATTCGAAGTAGAGCTTGCCTGTGCCCCAGGTGTTCTCGTAGCCACCGGCCGAACCACCGTGGTCAAACATCGACACAAAAAGATCGTCTTCATTACCCTTGTCAATGACACGGGCTGTGACGCGGGCCACCAGGTCAAGTGCATCGTCCCAGCTGGTGGGCTGCCACGTTCCATAGCGCCACACCATTGGCTCCTCGAGACGTTGCTGCTGCGT
>CAZUKI010000184.1:0-2791 GCA_964620785.1 uncultured Aestuariivirga sp. | reverse complement strand
TTTGCGTCTGCCGGAATGATCGGGAGACGCTCGATATGACGCTTGAATGCCATGTTCAGATTCCTCCCTCAGAGCACGTTAGACAGTCGGCCGTAGAGCAATTCATCGACGCCTTCGGCATAGATGTCGCCCTTGTCGTCGACGCGCAGCATGTATTGCGGCAGGTTTTGCGTGGCCTGGCCCCAGGTCTGTTGACCGCCCGCCTCGCAATCAAAAACGGAATAGTGTCCCGGGCAGTTCATTGTCCGGCGTTCCGCATTGTAGCTCAGTGGAAATCCCTTATGCGGGCAAAGGGTCGTAAAGCCGACGATGTCTCCTTCCGGTCCAACACCACCTTCAACGGCACTGCCAAGTTTGATCAGCACACCCGGAGCGTTTTCATCCGGGTATGTCACATCCACAGGCTCGTTAAGCTTGAGGTCCTTCACGTTTCCGAGCTTGCTCGAGGGATAGTCGAGGCGTGCCGCACCTGTTGCGGCCTTTACTTCCGCCGTGCCCAAAGCCAGAGTTGGCAGGGCCGCGGCACCAAGAATGCCTCCGCGCAGAAATTGGCGGCGGCCAACTTCCACCAGCTTGTCGCATCTCTTCATCACACTCCTCCCTGAGACTGATGCTTCGTTGGCTGACAGCTTAGATGTCACGCCCACAGCTGCCTTGTGTGCACTGCAACACGGAGAAATGCGAATTTTGTGGGGATTTTGGGCAGACCATGTTCACGTTTCTGAACATGCTGCAACGCGAAGGTTCTGAAACCTGAACGGATTTACTGGTGGTCGGACGACATCACGCCCAGCCGCCGCATCTTGTCCCATAGTGTGGTGCGAGAAACACCAAGCAGCGTGGCCGCTTCAAGTATTTGACCGCCAGTTTCCTTGAGTGCGCGCTCAATCTGTCTCTTCTCCGCTCCTTCGCGTGCCTCAGACAATGTCGCAAACTTCGTTATGATGCCGGGAGAGGCGAAACGCGACCTGTCAGGAAACAAATCGGAAGGCATAACCCACTCGGTCTTTGTCAGGGCAACCGCTCGATCCATGCGATTGCGAAGCTCACGAACATTTCCGGGCCAGTCATACGCAAGCGCCTCCTCGTATGTCATGCTGCTCAGTCCACGCGGGACACACCGGTCACTACTGCCAGAAAACTTGTCCAGGTAGTGATCAAGCAACCAGGGAATGTCATCGATACGGCTGCGCAGCGGAGCCAGTTCCACCGTCACTGCATTGATCCGGTAGTAAAGATCAGCGCGGAATTTTCCCTGTGCAACAAGCTCTCCCAAATTCCGATTGCTGGAACAAACAATCCGGCCTCGGAATTGCAATTGCTGCTCTCCTCCGACACGGTGATACTCACGCGCTTCCACCAGACGCAAAAGTTTGGCTTGCAATGACAACGGCAATTCCGAAACTTCGTCAAGAAACAGCACGCCGCTTCGCGTTCTTTCAGCAAAACCGTGATGAAATGCCTGTCCTGACGCGCCGCGATAACCGAACAATTCCCGTTCCATCACTTCAGCGGGGATGGCCGCGCAGTTCACGGCAACGAAGGGTTCTTTCGATCTCACCGAGACGTCGTGCAAGAAGCGTGAACAGACTTCCTTGCCAACACCCGTCTCGCCAACCACCAATACCGGACTAATCGCATCAGCAATGCGCTTCAAAGTGGATTCCACATTCTTCATACTCTGCGACACACCCAATACTGTCTCGGCCCGCATTGCTGAACTGCGCTGGATGAGAAGTCGAACGCGAGCAAGAAAGGCGTTCATGTCAAAGGGCTTCGTAAGATAGTCACCTGCGCCGGCCCTCATCACGGCGACCGCCTGATCAACACTCCCAAAGGCTGAAACGAACAAGAACGGAGGCAGAGACGTGGTTCCCGCCATCTCAAAGAACAATTCATCACCACGACCATCCGGTAGTCGTATGTCGCAGACCACGAGATCAGGGCTTGTTGCGCGCAATCCGCGTTGCGCGTCCTCGCGCGTCTTCCACCAGTCAACATGACAACCTTCAAGGGAAAGACTCTGTACAAGTGACTCACCCATTACAGGATCATCTTCAATCAATCCAATGAACCGGCCTTCAAGCTGCATCGCGTAACCCCACCTTCTGCAGCGGTATCTTCAAACGAATTGTCGTGCCATTTTCACCGCTGGCAACGACTTCGATCGTAGCACCAATTTCATCACACAAACGTTTTACTATCCAAAGGCCGAGACCAGACCGGCTGTCCAATGGCGCAGAGCCTGCACCGGGTCTTTCCAGGTATTCACAGACATGTTCGGGCAGACCTGTTCCGCTGTCCGAGACCTCCAGAAGCAGCATTTGATCAGCGACATTGACCCTGAAGCCGACAGTTCCTCCGTCAGGGCTGACATGGCAGGCATTCAACAGAAGATTGAGTGCTGCATCACGAATAGGCACAGCCGGGACTGATACAGGTTCCCCGATGCCAATTGCCCACTCCAGGTCGAGCCGTCTCTGTCTGGCCTCTGGCTTGATTAGAAGCCTCAGGTCATCAAGATCGGCGGCTGTCAGATCTCGGAGTGGCCGGTCAGAACGATAGGTGGCGAGAGTTGACCTGACAAGCTCACGTATTCCGCTCAAGCCTTGCTCAATCAGCCGCAGAGACGTTGAGCGTACTTGTTCCCTGTCACCGTGCTTCTTGAGGGAATCCAGTGCATTGAACATGCCACCCAAAGGATTGTTGATTTCGTGAGCCATGCCGGACGCGAGTCGCCCAAGGCTTGCCACCTTTTCCTCTTCCGCCAATCGTACCGAGAGTATCTCTC
>CAZUKI010000183.1:0-6468 GCA_964620785.1 uncultured Aestuariivirga sp. | reverse complement strand
ATAACCCTGTCGGCGTTCAACTCCTTCTTCTTTGAGATGACCAATGGCCGGGGTTGGATCTGCATTGCCCTGGTGGTTTTTGCGGCTTGGCAGCCGGGCAAGGCGTTGTTGGGAGCGATCCTGTTCGGACTCTTCGATGCCTACCAACTGCGTTTGCAACAGTTGGCCGGAGCTTTCCTGCCCTATCAGGTCTTCCTGATGCTCCCTTATATACTTGCCGTCATCGCCCTGATTGTGATGTCGCGCCGCGTTGCCTATCCTCGCGCACTGATGGTTCCCTACCGCAAGGGTGAAAGATAAGGAGTGAGTAGATGTTGACCGACCTGGACAGGAAATTTCTTCGCATCGCCTACGAGGAGGCGCTTGCCGGTTATGAGGAAGGCGGATGTCCCATCGGTTCGGTCGTGGTGCGCGGCGGGCAGGTGCTGGGGCAGGGGCGGAACCAGCGCGTTCAGGGTGGTGATCCGATTGCCCATGGCGAGATGGATGCCCTGCGCAAGGCTGGTCGACAGAAGCATTACAAGGACGTGACGCTCTATACGTCGCTTTCTCCCTGCATGATGTGTTCCGGCACTATTGTGCAGTTTGGCATTCCGCGGGTGATCGTCGGCGAGAATCGGAACTTTGGCGGCAACGAGGAATTTCTCCGCTCCCGTGGCGTCGAGGTGATCGTCGTGGATGACCCTGATTGCGTCGAACTCATGGCCCGTTTTGTCCGTGAAAAGCCGGCCCTTTGGAACGAGGACATTGCCGAGGAATAGGTAATCCTCACGGAGTCAACAGGTTACGGGCATTGAGACTGCGCCCGTCAAATGCCATACTGTGCCCATGCGCACTGCGCCCAACATTCATCACGCGAATTCGGTGTCTTCCCGCACGTTGCGCGACGACCTGTTGCGCAATTGTGCCCGCATCGGTTTCAAGCCGTAAGGATTTCTCCGTTCGCTTCGCCAACCGCAAGACAACCGGAGAGTCCCATGACCCTGCACACCAAGAACATCAACATCGAAGAAGTTGTGAAGGCAGACATTGCCCACCACTTCCACCCGTTTACTGATCACAAGACATTTCACGCTGGCGGTGGTCCGCGCGTCATCACCCACGGTGATGGTGTCTGGCTCTGGGACGGCAAAGGCAACAAGCTCCTTGATGGCATGTCCGGCCTCTGGTGCGTCAACATTGGCTATGGCCGCAAGGAACTGGCAGATGTTGCCTATCGCCAGATGCAGGACCTGCCGTATTACAACACCTTCTTCAAGACCACGACGGTGCCTGCCACCACGCTTGCCGAGAAGGTGTCTTCACTGCTTCCCAAGAAGTTCGAGCACATCTTCTTCACCAACTCGGGTTCCGAGGGCAACGACACCATTGTCCGCTTCGTGCGTCACTATTGGAAAGTGATGGGCAAGCCCTATCGCCAGCACATCATTGGCCGCAAGCGCGGCTATCACGGGTCCACGTGGGTTGCTGCCAACCTCGGTGGTATGCTTGGCATGCACGAGCAGGGGGGAACACTCCTTCCCGGCTTCCACCATATCCAGCAGCCGTACTGGTATGATTTCGGGGGCGACAAGACACCAGATGAGTTTGGCCTCGAGGCTGCCCAGGAACTCGAGAAAAAGATACTGGAACTCGGGCCGGATAACGTCGCCGCATTCATCGGCGAGCCCATCCAGGGTGCCGCTGGTGTTCTGATGCCGCCCAAGACCTACTGGCCGGAAATCCAGCGCATCTGCAAGAAGTATGGCGTTCTCATCATCTCCGACGAGGTGATCTGCGGCTTCGGGCGGACAGGCAAGTGGTTCGGTTTCGAGACCTACGGATACGAGCCCGACATCGTGAACATGGCCAAGGGCCTGTCCTCCGGCTACCTGCCGATCGGCGCCATTGCCTTCTCGAAGGACCTGATCAAGCCCTTTTTCGACAAGGGCGGGGAATTTTACCATGGCATGACCTACGACGGTCACCCGGTTGCCGCGGCGGTCGCAGTTAAGAATATTGAGATTCTTCAGGACGAGAAGCTGGTTGAGAAGGTCGCGGAGATCGGCCCTTATTTCAACAAGGCCTTGGCCAGCCTCCAGGACCACCCGATCGTTGGGGAAACCCGCTCAGTTGGGCTCATTGGCGCCCTGGAACTGACCAAAAACAAGGCAAAGCGCGAACGCTTCAACGACTCGGGAAGGGTCGGGACCATCTGTCGCGACCACAGTTTCAGTTCGGGCCTCATCATGCGGGCCTGCTGGGATACCATGGTTTTGGCCCCCCCATTCTGCATCACCAAGCAGGAGATCGATGAACTGGTCCGTCTTGCCCGCCTGGCGCTGGATAAGACCTACGCCGATGTGAAGGGTGAAATGTAGTTTACGATTGCCGTGGAACCTGCTGGATTCCACCACAATTTTACGCAATGTTTGGATGGTCGGGCCGGACGGCCCTTAACCCGAGGATGATCATGACTTCACTTTCTCCTATCCGCAGTAGCCGGCGCCAGCTGCTCAAGGGCGCTGGTATGTTCGCCGCACTGACGATCCTTCCACGCGGTGCCTTGTCAGCAGAAGAAAAGACACTCAGCTTTTACAACTACGATACCTATACCGGTGAGCACACGCTGGAAGACTTCACCAAGGCGACAGGCATCGAGGTCAAGCTTGATCTCTTTGCCGATGGCGACGAACTCTTCACCAAGCTCAAAGCCGGAAATCCGGGCTATGATGTCATCGTTCCACCGAGCAACACACTCGAACGCATGATCAAGGCCAACATGGTTCTTGCACTCGACCATGCCAAGATTCCCAACATCGCCAACATTGATCCGCTGTTCATGGACGCGAGTTTTGATCCGGGCCGCAAGTTCTCGCTGCCATATATGTGGGGCACAGTCGGCATCGGCTATCGCATATCCAAGGTGGAAGGTGTGCCGGACAGTTGGAAGTGGCTCTTTGATGACCAGAAGTATGCCGGCAAGGTCGCAGTTCTGGGAGATCAGGAGCACGCCATTGGCGGAGCGTTGAAGTATCTCGGTTACAGCTACAACTCCACGAACATTGAGGAGTTGAACAAGTCCAAGGATCTTCTGATTGCCGCAAAGTCGATCATCAAGAAGTATGCCGACGACACGGGCCAGGACCTGTTGGCCCAGGGCGAAGTGGATCTCACCATGGAGTATAATGGTGACATTGCCCAGGTGATGATCGAAGACGCAGACCTGAGCTATGTCATTCCGAAGGAAGGCTCAAACGTCTGGCAGGACACGATTGCCATTGCCGCTGGTGCACCCCACCCGGAAAATGCCCACGCTTTCATCAACTTCATCTTTGATAAGGATGTAGGCAAGGATATTGCGGCCACCGTCCAGTATGCCACGCCGAACAAGGCGGCAAAGGAGATCATGGATCCGGCATACCGCGAGAATCTCGCCATTTTCCCGCCGGATGATGTTGTGGCCAAGTGTGAGTACGCGGCCTACCTTGGCGAAGACGCCATCCGCGTTCGCGACGAGATTTGGACCGCAATTCAGGCAGCTTGAACCGTTTCAACTGAGCATTCTGGGGGCGGGCAGCTGCGATTGCCCGCCCTCTTTAATTGGCTGGTTGCCCTTTCCGTCAAGTTCTTGCTAGGCTTGTCGCCACCAGTGACGAACAGGGGACGCTTCAATCTTGGAAGATTGGAAAAGCAACAGCCGGGTGTTTGCCGTCTTGGCCGCGCCAGGCACAATTTGGCTGCTGATCTTCTTCCTTGTTCCCTTGGGGTTTCTCTTCATCCTGTCATTCTCCGAAAAGGCAGTGATTGATGGCCAGGTGTCGATCAACGACTACGACTACCTGACAGGCTTTTCGAACTATGTGAGATCGATCAATCCCGACATCATTTCGATCTTCATGCGCACACTGTGGTGGAGTGCGTTGGCAACCATTGCCTGCCTGCTCATCGGCTATCCCATCGCTTTTGGAATCTGTTTCATGCCTGAGAAGTGGCGGCCTTTGGCGCTCCTGCTCATTGTCTTGCCATTCTGGATCAATCTGTTGATCCGTACCTATGCACTGAAAACGACATTGGGAACGCGTGGCGTAATCAACACCGCGCTGGGGTGGGTCGGTATCGAACCAATCCAGATGCTCAGCACCACGCCAGCGGTCATCTTCGGTCTTGTTTATGTCTTTCTCCCTTTCATGATCCTGCCTCTCTATTCAACCATCGAGAGACTGGACAAGAGTTTCCTCGAGGCAAGTCTCGATCTCGGTGCCAGCCAGCGCCAGACTTTCTTCAAGGTCACGCTGCCGCTCACCATGCCTGGCGTAATCACTGGCATCATTCTCGTTTTCATCCCATGCCTCGGCATGTTCCTGATCTCCGAAGAACTCGGAAATACGCGGTCCTGGATGATTGGAAACGTCATTCAAGCCCAATTCGGTGCTTCGAATGATTGGCCATTTGGCTCGGCCTTGTCGTTCGTCTTGATGCTGCTCACATTCATAGTATTGTTCCTGCAATGGGGCTTTGAGCGCCGCTCGGCCGGAGTGAAGGCAAGCTGATGGCGGATCGTCTCAAGCCTGGTGTTGGACCGCTGGAATTCGGCAAGCGCCGTTGGCTTCAGGCGCTTTTCCTTGCCACGCTCTTTGTGCTCTACTTGCCAATTCTGGTTCTGATCGCGTTTTCATTCAACGAGCAGAACAGGGGAGGTGTGTGGAAAGGGTTCACGTTCGAGAATTATCCCAAGGCGTGGAACAACCAGTCGATCTTCGATGCCATGGTGAATTCCCTCACCATCGCCTTCATCACCACGATTTTCGCCACCATTATCGGCACGACAGTTGCAGTGATGCTCTGGCGGTTCAGGTTTCCATTCAAGCCGGCCTATGAAGCTGCCATGGGCCTGCCGATTGTCATTCCAGAAATTTGCATGGGTGTCGCCATGCTGATGTTCTTCAATGCAACTGGAATGACGTCATTCTTTTCAGGGCTTGGCTGGCCACTCAATCTGTCGACAATCATCATTGCCCACATTGCCTTTTGTTTCCCCTTTGTGGCCATTGTCGTGCGCTCCCGCCTTGTTGGTTTCAACAAGCAGTTGGAAGAGGCGTCACGTGATCTCGGCGCAAGCGAGTGGCAGACTTTCACCAAGGTGCTCATTCCTTTCATGCAGCCGGGCCTCGTCGCGGGCGCATTGCTGGCATTTACGTTGTCGTTGGATGACTTCGTCATCACCTTCTTCACGGCAGGTCCGGAAACGGTGACATTCCCGGTCAAGATCTATTCGATGGTAAAAACCGGCGTGAAGTATGAAGTCAATGCCGCCTCCACGGTACTCATCGTCATCACGATCGCGGCCACGGTATTGGCCATGAAAATGCAATCATCAGACAAACCAGGTCACTGATCATGGCAGAGCCCATTGTTTCCGTCCGCAACGTCTCGAGGCGCTACCCAGGCGGGGTGACGGCAGTCGACAACGTCTCGGTCGATATTGAACAGAACGAGTTTTTCGCGCTGCTGGGCCCCTCCGGATGTGGAAAGACAACACTGTTGCGCATGATCTCTGGCCTCGATTCTCCAACGGAAGGACAGATTTTTATTGGCGGCGAGGACATGGCCTTCACGCCGCCGAACAAGCGCCCAACCAACATGGTGTTTCAGTCCTATGCTGTCTTTCCGCACATGACTGTCGCTGACAATGTTGCCTATGGTCTGCGCGTGACCGGAGTTCCTGAAACTGAGACACAGGCTCGGGTCAAGGAAGGCCTTGAAATGGTGAAACTTACCCACCTGGCTGACCGCAAGCCCGACCAGATGTCTGGCGGCCAACGGCAGCGTGTGGCACTTGCCCGCGCGCTGGTGAAGCGTCCGAAAGTCCTTCTCCTTGATGAGCCACTTTCGGCCTTAGACGCCAAATTGCGCGACGACATGCGCCTGGAACTCACGCGGCTGCAAAAGACCGTGGGGATCACCTTCATCATTGTCACTCATGACCAGGACGAGGCGCTTTCGATGGCCTCGCGCATCGCTGTGATGAACAAGGGTGCCATTGAACAAGTTGCAACTCCGCAGGGATTGTACGAACAGCCAAAATCCCGTTTCGTTGCCGACTTCATCGGCAAGATCAATTTGTTCGATGCCTCGGTTGTGGGCAGCAAGGGCAAGAGCGTCGTCTGCGATGCCAAGGATCTCGGCAAGGTGAACCTGCCCGCTGATAAGGAAGCCGCAGGCAATGTCACAATCGCAGTGCGTCCCGAGAAGTTAAAGATCTCGAAAGGCGAACCCAAGGGCGCCGACCTCATCAAGGTCCAGGCTAAGACCCGGGATGTCGCTTACTATGGCGATTGGAGCGAAGTGGTTGCCGACCTGAAGTCCGGCCAGTCTGTCTCGGTCAACGTACAAAATGACAGTCGCGAAGGTGGAAGTGGCATTGCCACTGGCGAAAAAGTCTGGGTGAGCTGGCAGGCCGCCGATTCACTGCTGCTGACGGAGTAG
>CAZUKI010000182.1:0-6491 GCA_964620785.1 uncultured Aestuariivirga sp. | reverse complement strand
CGGTCAAGGTGCCGGACCCGAAGTTTTCCTCGCAGACCAAGGACAAGCTGGTGTCATCGGAAGTGCGCCCGGTGGTCGAAGGTTTTGTCAATGATGCGCTGGGCGCCTGGCTCGAGGAACATCCCGCCGAAGCGCGCTCGATCATCGGCAAGATCGTCGAGGCCGCCGCCGCCCGCGAGGCCGCCCGCAAGGCCCGCGAGCTCACGCGCCGCAAGGGTGCACTTGATATTTCATCGTTGCCCGGCAAGCTCGCCGACTGCCAGGAGCGCGACCCCACCAAGAGCGAACTCTACATCGTAGAAGGTGACTCCGCCGGCGGTTCCGCCAAGCAGGCGAGGAACCGCGAGTTCCAGGCGGTGCTGCCGCTCAAGGGTAAGATCCTCAATGTCGAGCGTGCCCGCTTCGACAAGATGCTGTCATCGGCAGAAGTAGGCACGCTGATCACGGCGCTTGGCACCGGCATTGGCCGCGAAGAATTTTCCATCGACAAGCTGCGCTATCACAAGATCATCATCATGACCGACGCCGACGTTGACGGCGCCCATATCCGCACGCTTCTCCTGACCTTCTTCTATCGCCAGATGCCGTCGATCATCGAGCGCGGCCATCTCTTCATTGCCCAGCCGCCGCTGTACAAGATCAAGCGCGGCTCTTCCGAGCAGTATCTCAAGGACAATGATGCCCTGGAGAGCAATCTCGTCGAAGCCGGGCTGGACGGTGTGAAGCTGGTCCTGGCAGATGGTTCCGAACGGGCCGGTGCCGATCTCAGGAGCATTGTCGATGAAGCCATTTCCATTCGCGGCATCATCCAGGGCCTGCATTCACGTTACCCTGTGATCGTCATCGAGCAGTCGGCCATTGCCGGCGCGCTCAATCCGGAAATTGTCGCGAACCGGCAGAACGCTGAAGCCGCGGCAGGCTACATCGCCCGCCGCCTTGATATCCTGTCGGATGAAACCGAGCGCGGCTGGAAGGGCATTGCCACGGAAGATGGCGGCCTCGTGTTCGCGCGCGAGCAGAGGGGCGTCAAGGAAAGCTGGCACATCGACGCCAAGCTTATCGGTTCCGCCGATGCCATGCGCCTCGACAAGAAGGCAAACCACCTGCAGGAAATCTACGCGCGGCCAGCAAGGCTCAAGCGCAAGGACAGTGAAACTGCCATCAATGGTCCGCTCGGGCTGCTCGATGCCGTCTTTGCGGCAGGCCGCAAGGGCGTGGCATTGCAGCGCTACAAGGGCCTTGGCGAAATGAATGCCGAGCAGCTCTGGGAAACGACGCTTGATCCCAATGTCCGGACCCTGCTGCGCGTCAAGGTCTCCGAAATGGATCAGGCCGATGATCTCTTCACCAAGCTGATGGGTGATGTCGTGGAGCCGCGCCGCGACTTCATTCGTGAAAATGCCCTGAGCGTTGCCAATCTCGACGTCTGATGGCGGACCTCGCAACACTTTCCCAAGACATCATCCGCCGCGCCGCTGCTTCATCGCGATTTCTCGTCGGCATTGCCGGGCCGCCAGGCTCGGGCAAGTCAACGCTCTCTGCCGGCCTTGCCGATGAGCTCAAGCGCCGCGGCGAAGCAGCCATCGTCGTTCCCATGGATGGCTTCCATTTTGACGACATCATTCTCAACGCGCGTGGCCACAGGGCGCGAAAGGGAGCGCCCCATACATTTGATGTCGCGGGCCTTGAAATCCTGCTGAAGCGGATCAGGGCGCGCGAGCCCGCCATCGCCATTCCGGTGTTTGACCGGAGCCTGGAGCTGTCGCGGGCCGCTGCGGCAATCGTCGATGAAGCTGACCGGATCATCCTCATCGAGGGCAACTATCTGCTTCTCGGAGCACCACCCTGGAACAGGCTGAAGTCCCTGTTCGATGTAACAATCATGCTCGATGTTCCCGAGGAAGAACTGGCGCGTAGGCTCACCGCCCGCATCATGGGGCATGGCCACGACCAGGCCTTTGCCAGCCACTGGATCGCTTCCAACGATCTGCCGAACGCCCGCACGGTCATTCAGGAAAGCCTGCCCGCCGATATTGTCGTTGCCGGTTAATCTGCCGCTATTCGGGAAATTTCCCTGAACGGAACGCTGTAGGCACGGCCGAAGCCCGCGATGATGTGGGCATGCAACGGTTCCATGCGCCAGTAGCCGAAATCAGCGAAGCTGGCATAGAAGTCGGCATAGGGATGCCGGGCAAGGAAAAGGGCTGCAACATCCTCGCGCGCCACCGGCTGGAACTCTCCGCTCAATGTCACGCGGAAAGCTGTCAGGGGATCACCATCCGGCGGCAATTCGGCATGCAGCATGATTGCAGACCTGGGGTTAGCCTTCAGGCATTGCGTGTGATGCGAAAGAGCCGAGGTCAGGATCACCGGCCGCGCCGTCGCGTCACTGGCCACGTTAACCAATGTCACGAAGGGCCCGCCGGTTTTCACGTCAATCACCGAAAGCGCTCCGGCTCCACCCGCCCGGATGAGCGAAGCCGCCGTCTTCACGCCATCTTGTTTCGGTGTTTCCATGTGAACTCTCGCTATTTGCGTCCTGAACGCCTATATGGGTTGCCACATTTTGTTCCACTTTCATACCTATGCGACAGGAGGTTACGAAAGGAATGAACAAGAAGATGCCTACGATCGCCCTCGTCGATGACGACCGCAATATCCTCACCTCAGTTGGCATGACCATGGAGGCCGAAGGATACGCAGTCCAGAAATACAACGATGGTGCTGCGGCCCTGCAGGGCCTGCAGGACAATCCGCCTGATGTGGCCATCTTCGATATCAAGATGCCGCGCATGGATGGCATGGAGCTGCTGCGCCGCATCCGCCAGAAAACCGATTTGCCGGTGATCTTCCTCACCTCGAAGGATGACGAGATCGACGAACTCTTCGGCCTCAAGATGGGCGCCGACGATTTCATCAAGAAGCCCTTCTCGCAGCGCCTCTTGGTGGAGCGTGTCCGGGCTGTCCTGCGCCGGGCCGGGGCACGCGATGGCGCGGCTGCCCCCCAGGAAGCAGCCAAGGTGATCGAACGCGGCAAGCTTCTCATGGATACGGATCGTCATTCCTGCACCTGGGATGCCAAGCCCGTCGTTCTGACAGTGACCGAGTTCCTGATCCTTCAGTCGCTGGCCCAGCGCCCCGGCATCGTCAAGAGCCGCGATGCCTTGATGGACGCCGCCTATGACGACCAGGTCTATGTCGATGACCGCACCATCGACAGCCACATCAAGCGCCTGCGCAAGAAGTTCAGCCAGGTTGACCCTTCGTTTGACGGCATTGAAACGCTTTACGGCGTTGGCTACCGGTTCAAGGAACAGTAGGCAGTGCCAAGGCGCCGCTAATGTTCTAAACCCGGGATGCAATGCTGGAACAGGTCAAGGCGCCCGCTGAAACGGACAGGATAGAGCCGGAAGAAACACCGGCCGTCGACGATTCTGCGCAAACCCCGGAGCCCACCCAATCCTGGATCGGGCGGCTGACCCCGGCGAGCCTCATTGCCCGCATCTTCCTGATCAATCTGCTGGGCCTGCTCATCCTCGCGTTGGGCACGCTCTACTTCAACCAGTTCCGCCAGAGCCTGATTGATGCACGCGCCCAATCGCTGCGCACGCAGGCTCAGATCATCGCCGCAGCACTTGCCGGATCGGCAACCGTTGATACGGGTTCGATCGTCGTCAATCCCGACTCGCTCGAGGATGCGCCTGACACACTCGAGGGCGGGGAATTGCCGGAGGGCCTGGATTTTCCCATCAACCCGGAAACCGCAAGCCCGGTGTTGCGGCGTCTTCTTGGCAACACTTCAAACCGCGCCCAGGTGGTTGATCCGCAGGGCAACCTCGTGGTCGACAGCCGCTACTTCCTTGGCACTGACACCATCGAGGTGCTGCCCAGCGATGGCGCCAACCCCGCCGCAAAGACCAACAGGCGCTGGTGGGATGCATGGCTCGATTGGGCTGTGGGCTCCGACTATCCCCTGCATGTCGATTACGGGCTTGATGGCAACGAGAAGAAGCCGGAAATCGCCGCGGCCCTGAATGGCGCCAACGTCAGCCTCGTGCGCCTCGATGACAAGCGCGAGATCATCGTGGTTGTCACCGTGCCGATTCAGCGCTTTCGCGCCGTGCTGGGTGCGCTGGTCCTGTCCAATGCCGGCGGCGAGATCGATGGCGTCCTGCGCGCCGAGCGCCGCGTCGTGCTCATGACATTCGGACTCGCTGTCCTGGTGTCGCTGCTGCTGTCGGTCCTTCTCGCTGCAACCATTGCAAATCCCATTCGCAAGCTTTCCGATGCGGCGCGCAAGGTGCGCCAGGGCATTTCAAAGCGCGTCGAGATCCCGGATTTTTCAGCTCGCCGCGATGAAATCGGCAGGCTCTCGGCCTCCATGCGCGGCATGACCACGGCCCTCTATAACCGCATTGACGCGATCGAGGCCTTTGCCGCCGATGTTGCCCATGAATTGAAAAACCCGCTCACCTCGCTACGCAGTGCCGTCGAGACGCTGACACTCGTCAAGACTGACGAACAGCGTGGCCGCCTGATTGATATCGTCAAGCAGGACGTGCGGCGCATGGACCGCCTGATCACCGACATTTCAGATGCCTCGCGCCTTGATGCCGAACTGGCGCGCACCGAAGCACAGCCGGTTGATCTCTCCAAGTTGCTGGGTGCCATAGTCTCGATGACCAATGAATTGGCGCAGGGTGACGTTCCCGAAGTGATCCTGACCGTCGAACCTCCGCTCTCGGACAGCAGCCTTGCCAAGACCTACACGATCATGGGCCAGGATTCGCGGTTGAGCCAGGTGTTCCGTAACCTCATCGACAATGCCCGTTCCTTCACGGCACCGGGAACGAAAATCAATGTGCGCATGCGCAGGTCGCGCAACAATGTGGAAATCAGGGTCGAGGACAGGGGACCGGGCATCCGTGCCGAGAATCTGGAAAGGATCTTCGAGCGTTTCTATACCGACAGGCCCGACCAGAGCTTCGGCAACAATTCCGGCTTGGGCCTCGCCATCTCACGCCAGATCGTCGAGGCCCACGGTGGCCGCATCTGGGCGGAAAACCGCAAGGGCAAGCCTGGCACTGGCGGTGAGCAGCCAGTGTTGGGAGCCAGGTTGATGGTCAGGCTTCCGGTACGCGATGCCGCCACGCCGGACAGCCCCAGGCCCAGGGCACGCGGCGCATGAAGACAGAGACGGTCCATGCGACGGCCGTCGCCTTTGAAGGTGAGGCCGTGCTGCTCCGTGGTGAACCTGGAGCGGGCAAATCCAGCATGGCCCTTGAACTGATGGAAACATCCGGCACGGGCCTGGGCAACGGCCGCCTCCAGGCCAGCCTTATTGCCGACGACCAGACTGTCCTCACCATTCGCGACGGCCGGGTCTGGTGTTCGGCCCCGGGCGCCCTTGCAGGGCTTCTGGAAGTGCGTGGCATCGGCATCATCACGGTTCCGGTGTTGGGGCCTGCACCCCTGAGGCTGGTGGTTGATCTCGTCGCAAGCCGGGATGCGCTCCGCCTGCCGGAACCTCATGAGAAAACCACACAAATCCTGGGCCATGCCATTCCGCTGCTGGTGCTGGACAAGGCCGGCGCGGCCCGCGCCTCTCGCATCAGAACGGCATTTCTCTACCACTAAAGGAAACTTGCCCCGCAATTGCGAGCAGCGTAAACAGCCTCTCCCCGCGAAATTCGCGGGCGCGTCTGGAACTCCATGATGGTCAAGAAGTCAGCCACGGCATGATCGGACTTGTAGTTGTCACCCACGGCCGCCTGGCAGCCGAGTTCATTCACGCGCTTGAGCATGTGGTGGGCAAGCAGAACCACCTCGAAGCGGTGTGCATCGGGCCGGATGACCGCATGGACGAGCGGCGGGCCGATATTGCTGCTGCGGTTGCTCGCTGTGACCTGGGCCAGGGCGTCATCATCCTGACCGACATGTTTGGCGGCACGCCGTCGAACCTTGCCATTTCCCTGTTGCAGGAAGGCCGCATCGAAGTAGTGGCTGGGCTCAATCTGCCGATGCTGGTGAAGCTCGCCCGCATTCGCAATGACTACAGCCTGCACAAGGCGGTCATGGCGGCACAGGACGCTGGCCGCAAATATATCAATATCGCAAGTCAGGTCTTGGGGGACTGACAGTGGCAACGCTGGTTCGTGAATTGCCAATCGTCAACCAGCGTGGCCTGCATGCCCGCGCTTCTGCAAAGTTCGTGAAATGCGCGGAAGGGTTTGACGCCGCGGTGACCGTGAGCCGCGATGGCCAGTCAGTGCCCGGCACCTCAATCATGGGGCTGATGATGCTGGCGGCCTCTCTCGGCACCACCATCACGGTGGAAACGGCCGGGCCCCAGGCACAAGAGGCCCTGGACGCGCTGGCCGCCCTCGTGGCCGGAAAATTCGACGAAGACTAGAAGCTGTCCTGGCCGCTTGCGGGATCAGCGGCCGCCGAGCAGTTTCTCCACCGAGAACGCCGATTGCAGCTGCGCTTCG
>CAZUKI010000181.1:0-6515 GCA_964620785.1 uncultured Aestuariivirga sp. | reverse complement strand
CCTTGCGCGTGGCGATGGTCTTGAGGATGTCCGGGTTCTCGCTGAGCGCCAGGGCCGGCGGCTTGCCATCGCCTGACTTCTTGATCTTCTCGCCTGCCGCCGTCGTCACGCGCCAGTCGGCGACCGCCGCCGTGAAGATTGCGATATCGGCGGGCAGCGACTGCTCCACTGCCGTCAGCATTTCACGCGCTGTCTCGACCGGCATCATGCCGGCCCCCGGCGGAATGGGAAGGGAGACTGGGCCGGAGACAAGCGTCACCTGCGCCCCGAGCGCCACCGCGGCCTCGGCAATGGCATAGCCCTGCTTGCCCGACGACTGGTTGGAGATGTAGCGCACCGGGTCGATGGGTTCGCGCGTCGGGCCGGCAGTGATCAGCACATGTTTTCCCGCCAGTGGCTTCTTCGCAGGCGCCAGAAGTGTTTCGATGGCACTGGCGATCTCGGCAGGCTCCGCCATGCGGCCGAGCCCGAATTCGCCGCAGGCCATCTCGCCCTCGCCGGGGCCGACGAAGGCCACGCCATCCGCCTTTAGTTGCCTGATGTTCCGCTGGGTTGCCGCATGGTGCCACATGCGCACATTCATGGCCGGCGCCACCAGCACCTTCTTGTCGGTGGCAAGCAGCGTCGTCGAGGCAAGATCATTGGCCAGTCCGGTCGCCATCTTGGCGAGGAGATCGGCGGTGGCCGGCGCCACCACCACAAGTTCCGCCGAGCGCGACAGTTCGATATGCCCCATCTCGGTTTCATCGGTGAGCGAGAACAGGTCCTGGTAGGTCTTGTTGCCGGAGAGCGAGGCAACTGCCAGCGGTGTCACGAACTGTTCGCCCGCCCTGGTAAGGATCGCCGTGACGCCGATGCCGCGCTTCTTGAGTTCGCGGATCAGTTCCAGTGATTTGTAGGCGGCAATGCCGCCGCCGATGACGAGAAGAACCGTGTGTGTCATTGCATCACCCAAACACCATTTGCGCCGCGATCACAACAAGCGCCGTGGCCCCTGCATAAAGCGCCAGCGACTGCCAGCGCCGTGATTTCGCCTGCGCCTTTGCCATTGCCGCGGTTGTTGCCGCATCGAGCCGGAAGCCGCCGCCTGAAGCCATGTCGGCCAGCATGCGCGTCGCCTTCTGCGCCTCGCCCAGCATGTCGGGCAGTTGCAGGGCGGCCCGCCCCAGCGAGACCGCCGCTTCGGCGGCATCCTCCAGTTTTCCGACAGGGCCGAGGGCCCGTTCGATCCACGCCTTGACCACCGGTTCCGCCGTTGTCCACATGTTGAGGTGAGGGTTGAGCGTGCGGGCAACTCCCTCCACCACCACCATGGTCTTCTGCAGCAGCAGCAGTTGCGGCTGCGTCTGCATGTCGAACTGTTCGGTGACTTCGAAAAGCTGGGTCAGGAGCCGCGCCATGGAGATCTGGTCGGCCGGCAGGTCCATGATCGGTTCACCGATGGCCCGCAGCGCTTGCGCAAAATTCTGCACGTCCTGGTGGGCCGGCACATAGCCCGCATCGAAATGCACCTGCGCGATGCGAAGATAGTCGCGGGTGATGAAGCCGAAGAGGATTTCCGCAAGGAACAGCCGGTCCTTGGGGCTGAGGCGGCCCATGATGCCGAAATCGAGGGCGACCAGCCGGCCCTCGCCGTCAGCCATCAGGTTGCCCTGGTGCATGTCGGCGTGGAAGAAGCCGTCGCGGATCGCCTGGCGCAGGAAGGACTGGATGATGGTTTCGGCAAGCTTCGGCAGGTCAAGGCCGCGCTCCCGCAGGGCGGCGACATCAGCCAATGGCGTGCCGTCGATCCATTCGGTCGTCAGCACCCGCCGCGAGGTCAGCGCCCAGTTCACGGCCGGAATCCGGAAATCAGGATCTTCCTTAGTGTTCTTGGCCATCTCCGAAAGCGCCGAGGCTTCCATGCGCAGGTCAAGCTCAAGCTTCATGGACTGCGCCAGCACATCAACTGCCGCAACCGGCCGCAGCCTGCGACCTTCTGCCGAGAAGCGTTCCATCTGCCGTGCTGCGAAAGCAAAGCTGTCGATATCGGCGGCAAAGCGCTTTTCAACGCCCGGCCGCAGGATCTTGACGGCAACCGTCTGGCCCTCATGGGTCACGGCCTTGTGCACTTGCGCCACGGAAGCCGCAGCCACGGCATCACCGAAGGAGGCAAACAGCACCTCGACAGGCTTGCCGAGTTCGCTCGCCACGATGGCCTTTGCTTGCGTAGTGGCGAAGGGCGGCAGGCGGTCCTGCAACACCTTCAGTTCGAAGGCGCGCTTGGCGCCGATGACGTCCGGCCGCGTCGAAAGAAACTGCCCGAGCTTGATGTAGGACGGCCCCAGCGCCGATAGCGCCTGCGAGATGCGGTTGGCCTGGTCGCCACTTTCCTGTGTGCCGATCTGGCAGAGCCTGAGTGCACCGCGGGCCGGCGCTGGCAGTTGCGCAAGCTGCTCCGGCGGCAGCAGTGCCCCGTGCCGCGCCAGGGTGAAGCCAGCGCGGCCAAGCCGCCACAGATTGGTGACGGCCAGCGCCATCAGATACGCCAGCCGGAATGGATGGCGACGATGCCGCCGGTCAGGTTGCGCCATGTGACGCGGGCAAAGCCTGCATCCTCGATCATGGCGGCGAAGGCATCCTGCTTCGGAAAGGTGCGGATCGATTCCACCAGGTAGCGGTAGGGTTGGCCGTCGCCGGTTACAACCTTGCCGACCGCAGGGATCACCGTGAAGGAATAGGCGTCATAGAATTTCTGCGCGACCTCGAGGTCCATGTGCGAGAATTCAAGACAGAGGAAGCGGCCACCCGGCTTCAAGACACGATAGGCCTCGAGCAGCGCCTTGGGGATATCCGGCACATTGCGGATGCCGAAAGCGATCGTATAGGCATCGAAGCTCTTGTCCGGAAAGGCCAGCGCCTCGGCGTTGCCCACCGTGAAGGCGACCTTGCCCGCCAGTGCCGTGGTTTCGGCACGCCTCTGTCCCTCGGACACCATGTCGGGAGAAATGTCGGCGATGGTGACGTTGGTTCCAGCCCCGCCCGTTGTGGCGATGCGGAAGGCGATGTCGCCGGTGCCGCCCGCCACGTCGAGCACCCTGAAGGGCCGGTCGTTGCGCGGCGGGTTAAGCTGGGAGACGAAATCATCCTTCCACAGCCGGTGCAACCCCGCTGACATGAGGTCGTTCATCTGGTCATATTTCGCCGCCGCCTTGGCGAAAACGTCATTGACAAGGCCTTGCTTCTCGCCGGGCCTGACATCGCGGAAACCGAAGCGGGTTTCCATGTTGGAAGTGGTTTCGTTCATCGCATTTGTGCCTGCCCTTACATAGGCTAGAAGGGCTGCAATTGCCATGCGAGGCGGCGCAGGCCTGGGGCCCGCGCCAATGAAGGTTAATGAAATGCCGGAATTGCCGGAGGTTGAGACAGTTCGGCGCGGCCTGGAGCCGGCGCTTCGCGGCCGCCGCATCAGCCGCGTAGAACTGCGCCGCAAGGATTTGCGCTTTCCCTTCCCCAGCGATTTCCGTGAGCGCCTGGAAGGTGCCCGCATCGAGGCCCTCACCCGCCGCGCCAAATACATCCTGGCCGACACCGACCGCCGCGACCGCCTCATCCTCCATCTCGGCATGACCGGGCGCTTCACGATCTTCAAGGCTGGCGGTGGCGTTTCGGCGCCGGGCGAATTCTATGACGATGCCCGCGCCGCCGTGACAGCCGACGGCCCCCATGACCATGTGGTCTTTCACCTCGAGGATGGAACCCGCATCGTCTATTCCGACCATCGCCGCTTCGGCCTGATGGACCTTGAGCGCCCCGGTGAAAGCCACAAGCTGCTCATGGGGCTTGGCGTCGAGCCATTGGGCAATGAACTGAACGCCGAACATCTCGCGGCGGCCTTTCGCGGCAAGGCAGCACCACTCAAGGCGGCGCTGCTCGACCAGCGCATCATCGCGGGCCTTGGCAACATCTATGTCTGCGAGGCGCTGTTCCGGGCCGGGCTTTCGCCACGGCGCAAGGCGGGAAGCCTTGTGAAGAAGGCCGGCCCCGATCCCAGGCTCGATGCGCTGGTGCGCCACATCCGCGATATCCTCGAGGAAGCGATTCAGGCTGGCGGCTCGACCCTTCAGGATTACCGCAATGCCGCGGGCGAGCAGGGCGCCTTCCAGCAGCGCTTCCGCGTCTATGACCGTGAAGGCGAGACATGCGTCAACGGCCACAAGATAAGACGGATCGTGCAGGCTGGACGCTCGACATTCTTTTGCCCGTCATGCCAAAAGTAGGCCATGGCTTATGAAACGATCCTTGTAGAAACCCGTGGTGCCACCGGCATCATCACGCTCAACCGCCCCAAGGCGCTGAACGCCCTCAATGCCCAACTCATCGTCGAGATGAACGCCGCGCTCTCTGCCTTTGATGACGACAAGGCGGTGGGCGCAATCATCCTCACCGGCAGCGACAAGGCCTTCGCGGCGGGCGCCGACATCCGCGAGATGAAGGACCTGACCTTTGCGCAGGTGACGGAAGGAAATTTCCTGGCCGACTGGGCCCACATCAACACCATCCGCAAGCCCATCATCGCCGCAGTGGCCGGCTATTGCCTCGGCGGTGGCTTCGAGTTTGCGCTGGCGGCCGATATTCTCATCGCCGCCGACACGGCGCGCTTTGCCCTACCGGAGGTGACACTCGGCATCATTCCGGGCGGCGGCGGCACCCAGCGCCTTGCCATCGCCGTCGGAAAAGCAAAGGCCATGGAGATGATATTGACCGGCCGCATGATCGAGGCCGCCGAAGCCGAGCGCCTGGGCATTGCCGCTCGCATCGTTCCGCCGGAAAAACTTCTCGATGAGGCGATAGCCCTCGCCGAACGCATTTCCAGCCTGTCACAGCCGGTGATCGCCTCTGCCAAGCGTGCCGTGCGTGCTGCATTTGAAATGCCGCTTGCCGAAGGTCTTGTCTTTGAGCGCAAGTCGATCCACGCGCTCTTCGCGCTGGAGGACCAGAAGGAGGGAATGGCGGCCTTCTTGGAAAAGCGTAAGCCGGTGTTCAAGAACCGCTAACGCAAGTGCCTTGGTTGCCGTCCCGGACCATCGTCCTAGACGGGACGGACTTCCGTGACTTCCGGCACGAAATGGCGAAGCAGGTTTTCAACGCCATGCTTCAGTGTCGCGGTGGACGACGGGCATCCGGCGCATGAGCCCTTCATGTTGAGATAGACAACACCATCCTTGAAGCCCTTGAAGGTGATGTCGCCGCCATCCTGTGCCACGGCAGGGCGCACGCGGCTGTCGAGCAGGTCCTTGATGGTCTTGACCACCGTTTCCTTGCCTTCTTCGAAGAACTCTCCCTCGTCATCGACCTCAGCGGGAGCTGCGGCGTCTGCGACAACCGGCGCACCTGAGAGATAGTGGTCCATGATGACACCGAGGATGGCGGGCTTGAGCTGCTGCCATTCCCCGCCCGAACGCGTCACCGTAACGAAATCATGGCCGAGGAACACGCCCGAGACGTGGTTGATGCCGAAGAGCTTCTGCGCCAGGGGCGAATCATCGGCGTCATCGGCGGTGCGGAAATCCCGCGTGCCGCCAGGCAGCACCGGCTTTCCGGGCAGGAACTTGAGGGTCGCGGGGTTTGGCGTGGCTTCGGTCTGGATGAACATGGGGCTCTCTCTCAGGCCCATAATATAAGCCAGATTAGAATGGTTTTAAAGTCTTAAGGCGTTCAGAGAAAACCGACGATTTTCTTGGTTTCCTGCATGATGGGCCGGGCAATGGCTTCGGCTCGCGCCGCGCCGTCCACAAGCACGCCCTCGATATAGGCGGGGTCACCGAGCAGCCTGTTCATTTCGGCAGTGATCGGCGCGAGGCGGGCAACTGCGAGATCACCCAGCGCCGTCTTGAAGGCCGAGAACTGGCCACCGCCGAACTGCTGCAACACTTCCCCGGCAGAAACGCCTGCGAGTGCCGCATAGATGCCGACCAGGTTTTCCGCCTCGGGCCGTCCCTCGAGGCCCTTGGCCTCCGACGGCAGGCCATCGGCATCGGTCTTGGCCTTGCGGATCTTCTTGGCGATGTCCTCGGCTGAATCGGTGAGGTTGATGCGCGACAGATCAGAGGGATCGGACTTCGACATCTTCTTCGTACCGTCGCGCAGGCTCATGACTCGCGTCGCCGGCCCCATGATCACAGGTTCGGTGATCGGGAAGAACTCGGTGCCGAAGTCATTGTTGAACTTGATGGCGATGTCACGGCACAGTTCGAGGTGCTGCTTCTGGTCCTCGCCCACCGGCACATGGGTGGCGTGGTAGATCAGGATGTCGGCGGCCATCAGCACCGGATAATCATAGAGACCCACCGAGGCGTTCTCGCGGTCCTTGCCGGCCTTCTCCTTGAACTGCGTCATGCGGTTGAGCCAGCCGAGGCGGGCCACGCAATTGAACACCCAGGTGAGTTCCGCATGCTGCGGCACCCGCGACTGGTTGAACAGGATCGACTTCTTCGGATTGATGCCGGCGGCGATATAGGCGGCAGTGACGGCGC
>CAZUKI010000180.1:0-6542 GCA_964620785.1 uncultured Aestuariivirga sp. | reverse complement strand
GCATCGTGCTTCTGCTTGCCAATGGCGCGGCTGGCCCGGTTCTGCTCGTTGTGCAGCTTGGCGCGCTCGGCCTTGGTCACGGTGCCGTCGGCCTTGGCGGCAGCCGTGTCCGAAGCGATCTTGGCTTCGCGCTTCTTCAGGCGGGCGGCTTCCTTTTCGTTGAGCGCGCCAGACGCCACGCCCTGGTCGATGCGCTTTTGCTGGTTTTCCTGACGGGCATCAACCTTCGGGGTGCTGGCGGCGGCCGGTGCGGCCGGCGTGGCGGGGGCGGCGGGCGCCTGGGCAAATGCGGGCGCAATCACCAGCGCGGCGACAACGGAGGCGATCAAAGACTTGGTGTTCATGGTATTTTTCCTTGGAAGTGTACGGTTTAGGGTCCGCGAAGGCTTTTCGCGGCTTGCACGTCCTACAACGCGCAAGGCGCCGCGTTGTTGACTCGGCGCGCGGGCGATTGTATCCATGTGTTGCGGAACCGGGATCAATCGGCAAACTCAAGTACTGGCGCGCCTTTCCGGCCACAAATGCCACAAAACCCCCACCATTGCTTGGGTTTGTCTTGTTTACCCTATGGTCACAGTCTGGCACCCACCCCCGTGACCGGCGCCCCTTATAATGCGCGCTCTTGATTTCCAGCCGGGAAAACCCATGCTTCGCTCCTTGATGTTGCTGGCTGCTTCAGCCCTTGCCTCCACCCAGTTGCTTGCCCAGACCCCTCCCATGCCCACGCCTCCCGTCGCGGCCAAAAAGCCGCAAACCTTCGAGAAATTCGGCGACAAGCGCGTCGATGACTATTTCTGGCTGCGCGACAAGAGCAACAGCGAAGTCATCGACTACCTGAAGGCGGAAAACGCCTATCGCGAGGCGATGATGGCCCCGCTGAAGCCGCTCCAGGAGCAGCTCTACAAGGACATGCTCTCGCGCATCAAGGAAACCGACGAGAACGTGCCGTACCGGAAGGGCGAGTATTGGTACTACTCGCGCACCGAGATGGGCAAGCAGTACAACATCTATTGCCGCAAGAAGGGTTCGCTCGACGCGAAAGAGGAAGTCGTCCTGGACCTGAACGAGTTCGGCAAGGACAACAAGTTTGTCGGGCTCGGATCCTACAATGTCAGCCCGGACGGCAAGTTGCTCGCCTATTCCACCGACTTCACCGGATTCCGCCAATACACGCTGCGCGTGAAGAATCTGGAAACCGGCCAAAGCCTCGCAGACAGCGCCGAGCGCGTCACCTCGGTGGCGTGGGCCAATGACAACAAGACCCTGTTCTATGTCACCGAAGACAAGACCACCAAGCGTTCGGACCGCCTGTTCCGCCATGTGCTGGGCGGCAAGGCCGAGGAGCTATACCACGAGAAGGACGAGCTCTACAACATCGGCGTGGAGTCCACGCGCAGCCATGGCTTCATCATCCTGGTGTCGGAGAGTTCGGAAACCAACGAGACCTGGCTGCTCGACGCCAACAAGCCGGACGGCAAGTTCGCCTCCTACCTCCCGCGCAAGGAAAACATCAAGAACTACATCGATCACGCGGGCAACGAGCTGTTCATCGTCACCAACGACAAGGGCCGCAACTACCGCCTGGTCACCGCGCCGCTCGGCAAGGCGGACAAGGCGAAGTGGAGGGAAATCATCCCGCATCGCAAGGATGTGAAGCTCGATGGCGTGGACATGTTCAAGGATTTCTTTGTGGCCGTGGAGAAAACCAACGGCCTGCCGCAGCTGCGCTTCTTCGACATGAAGACCCGCAAGCCGCACAGCATGGCGTTCCCGGAGCCGGCGTACGACGCCTCCCCGGGGCAGAACGCCGAGTTCGACACCAAGCTCTATCGCTTCAACTACGGTTCGCTGGTGACACCGGAATCGGTGTACGACTACGACGTTGCCACGCGCGAACGCACCCTGAAGAAGCAGCAACCGGTGCTGGGCGGCTACTCGATCGCGGACTACCAGTCCGAGCGCATCATGGCCACCGCCAAGGACGGCACCAAGATCCCGATCTCGCTGGTGTACAAGAAATCGCTCAAGAAGAACGGCCCGCAACCGACGCTGCTCTACGGCTACGGCTCCTACGGGATCTCCATGCCGGCCAATTTCCGCTCCAACCGCCTGGCGCTACTGGACCGCGGCATGATCTTTGCCATCGCGCACATCCGCGGCGGCGGCGAGATGGGCAAGGCCTGGCATGACAACGGCAAGATGATGAAGAAGATGAACACCTTCACCGACTTCATCGCCGCGGCCGAACACCTGATTGCGCAAAAGTACACGGAACCCCGGCTGCTCGCCATCCAGGGTGGCAGCGCCGGCGGCCTGCTGATGGGCGCGGTCACCAACCTGCGGCCCGACCTGTTCAAGGCCGTGGTCTCGCAGGTGCCCTTCGTGGATGTCATGAACACGATGCTCGACTCCTCCCTTCCTTTGACGGTGGGTGAATACCTCGAATGGGGCAACCCGAACGAGGAAAAGGCCTACAAGTACATGCGCTCGTACTCGCCATACGAGAACCTGGCGCGCAAGGCCTATCCGTCGATCCTGGTGGAAACCTCGCTCAATGACTCGCAGGTCATGTACTGGGAACCTGCCAAATACGTGGCGCGCCTGCGCACCCTCAAGACCGACAACAATCCGCTGTACCTGAAAACCGTGATGGAAGCAGGGCACGGCGGCGCGTCCGGCCGCTACGACGCACTCAAGGAAGTGGCCGTCACGTATGCATTCATCCTGTCGGAGCTGGGCATCAAGCAGTAATTTTCCGGGAGTTCTCCGCCGGTCCCGTCCCCGCCTGCGCGGGGACGGTCGTTTTTGGCCCCGTCATTTGCGTCCCGAATTCACATCCATGCAAATTCCGTTCAGCAACACCACCCTGTTTGCCGTCTGTGTGGCGATCTGGGGTTCGACCTGGCTGGCGATCACCTACCAGCTTGGCGTGGTGGCGCCGGAAATGTCGGTAGGCTACCGGTTCACGTTGGCCGGCCTGGTGTTGTTCGCCTTCTGCAGGTGGCGCGGCATCCCGCTCAAGTTCGACCGCACCGCGCACCTCGACATGCTGCTGATGGGCCTGGGCATGTACTGCGTGAGCTACATCTTCCTGTACCTGGCCGAGACCTACATCGTCTCGGGCATGGTGGCCGTGGGGTATTCGGCGAGCCCGATGCTCGCCATGTTCGGGTCGCGCATCTTTTTCGGCACGCCGATCACGCGTCCGGTGTTGATGGGATCGCTGCTCGGCATCATCGGCATCACGTTGGTGTTCTGGAACGAGTTTGCGCTCGCCGGTGGCAGCCGCAATGCCACGATGGGCGCGTGGTTCACCATGCTCTCGGTGGTGATTTCCTGCGGCGGGACCATGCTGGCCATGCGCGTGCAGCGTCGCAAGCTGCCCATCTGGCCGACCATGGCCTGGGGCATGTTCTACGGCGGCGTGGTCGCGTTGGCGGTCGGGTTGGCCCTGGGAAGGCCGCTCAATTTCGGACTGTCCGTCCCCTATGTGGGTGCGTTGCTGTATCTCACCTTCCTGGGGTCCATCGTGACGTTCGCGGCCTATCTCACGCTGGTGGAACGCATCGGCGCCGCGCCCGCCTCCTACGTGGGCGTGATGACCCCCGTGGTGGCGCTGGTGGTCTCGGCGCTGTTTGAAAAATTTGCCTGGGGCGCCATGACGATTGCCGGCGTCGCCTTGCTGGTGGTTGGCAATGTGTTCATGCTAAGGGCGAAAAAAGTCGCCTGACGCATTGGGGATGGGCGCTCAGCCCGGCACGGGGAACTTTCCGGCCTGGTCCTGCATGTAGGCGCGCAAGGACTTGTCCGCCTTCTTGCGCACCGCGCCCTTGAAGGGACCGAACCAGCCGAGCAGCAGGCCAGGGGGACCGAGGGCCTGCTTCGACCAGGACCAGAAACCGAAGCGGTCGATATGACGCACGATCTTGCCGTCCTTGAAGGCGAACATCGCGCTGATCTTGTTGTGCACCTTGCGGCCGCTTTGCGTGAAGGTGTAGATCGCGCCCCAGCGGGCGCGGCCCTCATCGTCGCTCGCGTTCGCGTCGACGAGGATGATCTGCAGGTCCTTGCCGCGCGCGGTCAGCATCGACCACATCGCGGTGGCCTCCGCTCCGCGCAGTGACGGAAATGCCGGATCCGAAAAGAAAATGTCCGGGTGGTAACAGGACGCCATGCCCGCTGCATCGCGCGCGGCGAAGGCGGCATAGAAGCGGCGGATCAGCTGCTCGTGGGGATGCATGTCATTTCTCCTCGGCCACGTCGGCGACGGTTGCGGCACTGAGCTTTTCCAGCGCCTGCGGGGCGATGCGGAACATCGTGTTCGGGTGGCCGGCGGCGGGCCACACCCAGGGATGCGCGAACAGGTGGCGATCCATGAGGGCGATCGGCGGTGAGTCATGCGCCACCGGCGCGACGCCGCCGATGACGAATCCGGTGCGGGCGCGCACAAAGTCTGCATCCGCCTTGCCGACCGGCTGGCCGATGGCCGCCTC
Source organism: uncultured Aestuariivirga sp. (assembly GCA_964620785.1). Taxonomy (GTDB): domain Bacteria; phylum Pseudomonadota; class Alphaproteobacteria; order Rhizobiales; family Aestuariivirgaceae; genus Aestuariivirga. The sequence continues at coordinate 2,049 of CAZUKI010000180.1, read as the reverse complement.
CACCTTGCCGCGATCCACCCGGTTGGCGCCGCAGGTGATCACCAGCACGGCGCGCCCGTCCGCCGCGCGGAAGATGATCGACTTGGCGATCTCTGCAACCGAAATGCCGAGCGCGGCGGCGGCGGCCTGGGCGGTGTGCGTGGCTTCATCCATCACCCGGATCGGCGCGTCGATGCCCTCCCGTTCCAGGGCGGCGCGCACCCGCCGGACCGCGGGATGGGCGAGCACGTTCTCGCTTTCTTGACTGGCATCAACCACAATTTCCCCCTGTACATCCGCCGGAGACCCGATTCGATTGATTCGAGTCAAGGTGCGTTTTTTTCCGCCGGTTTCATACTTTGGGCCTGAAAAATCACGGAGGAGCATGCCATGTTAAGCGACATCGAGATCGCCCAGAAAGCGAGCATGAAGAAGATCCAGGAGATTGCCGCGAAGATCGGCATCCCGGAAGAATCGCTCGAACCGTACGGTCGCTACAAGGCCAAGGTCTCGCTGGACTTCGTCGATTCGCTCAAGGGCAGGAAGGACGGCAAGCTGATCCTCGTCACCGCCATCTCGCCAACGCCGGCGGGTGAAGGCAAAACCACGACCACGGTGGGCCTGGGTGATGCGCTCAATCACATCGGCAAGAAGGCGATCATCTGCCTGCGCGAGCCCTCGTTGGGCCCGGTGTTCGGCATGAAGGGCGGCGCCGCCGGCGGCGGCTATGCGCAGGTGGTGCCGATGGAGGACATCAACCTCCACTTCACCGGCGATTTCAACGCCATCGCGCTGGCCAACAACCTGCTGGCCGCGCTGATCGACAATCACATCAACCACGGCAACCAGTTGGGCATCGACGTGCGCCGCATCGTCTGGAAGCGCGTGATGGACATGAACGACCGGGCGCTGCGCGACATCACGATCGCGCTCGGCGGCCCGGCCAACGGCTACCCGCGCCAGGATGGCTTCGATATCGTGGTTGCCTCCGAGATCATGGCCATTTTCTGTCTCTCGACCTCGGTGAAGGATCTGAAGCAGCGCATCGGCAACATCGTGGTCGCCTATACCCGCGACCAGAAACCGATCCTGGCGCGCGACCTCGGCGCAGCCGGCGCCATGACCGCACTGCTCAAGGACGCGCTGCTGCCCAATCTGGTGCAGACGCTGGAGAACAATCCCGCCTTCATCCACGGCGGCCCGTTCGCCAACATCGCGCACGGCTGCAACTCGGTGATCGCCACGCAGACGGCGTTGAAGCTGGGCGACTACGTGGTGACCGAAGCGGGCTTCGGCGCCGACCTCGGTGCGGAAAAATTCATCGACATCAAATGCCGCAAGTCGGGCTTGAGGCCCTCGGCGGTGGTGATCGTCGCCACCATTCGCGCGCTGAAATACCACGGCGGCATGGAGGTGAAGGACGTGTCCAACGAAAACGTCGCGGCGCTGGAAAAGGGCATCGTCAACCTCGAGCGCCATATCCAAAACGTGACACAGAACTACGGCCTGCCCTGCGTGGTGTCGATCAACCACCGCACCCACGACACCGAGGCGGAGTTGAAGCTGCTCGTTGCGCGTTGCGAAAAAATGGGCGCCAAGGTGGTGGTCGCCCGGCACTGGGCCGATGGCGGCAAGGGTGCAGCCGACCTGGCCAGGATGGTCGTCGACATGTGCGAGCAGCCCAACCAGTTCAAGTTCGTCTACGAAGAATCCGCCCCGCTGTGGGACAAGATGAAGACCATCGCGTCCAAGATCTACGGCGCCTCCGACATCACGGCGGACTCCAAGGTGCGCACCCAGATCAAGAAGCTGCAGGAGGACGGCTACGGCCACTACCCGATCTGCGTGGCCAAGACCCAGTATTCGTTCTCGACCGACCCGCAACTGCGCGGTGCGCCATCCGGCCACGTGGTGACCATTCGCGAGGTGCGCCTGGCGGCCGGGGCCGAATTCATCGTCATGGTCTGTGGCGACATCATGACCATGCCGGGCCTGCCCAAGGTGCCTTCGGCCAACGCGATCGATGTGGGTGACGACGGCAAGATCGTCGGGCTGTTCTAACCCGTCGGC
>CAZUKI010000179.1:1494-6562 GCA_964620785.1 uncultured Aestuariivirga sp. | reverse complement strand
GGCTCGTTCACATAGTTGGTCTCGAATTCATAGTCGTCCTCGATGATGAGGAAATCCTTGGCGCGCGCCTTGGCGAGAAGCGCCAGCCTGCGTTCCAGCGGCATGGTGACGGTCGTCGGAAACTGGTGGCTGGGTGTTGTGAAGACGAGGTCAACCTTGTCGAGGTCGGGCGACAGCGTGAGGCCGAGATCGTCCACCTTGATGGGTGTCAGCTTGTTGGTGTGCAGGGCGAAAATGTTGCGCACATCGGGAAAGCCGGGATCCTCCATGCCGATGCGGGTGTTCTCACCGACCAGCAGTTCGCCCAGCAGGAAAAGCGCGTTCTGGGCACCGAGCGTCACGAGGATTTCGTCGTCGCTCGCCATGATGCCTCGGCGCGGCAGGATGCGCCGCCGGATCTGCTCGACCAGCAACGGGTCGTCCGCGGACCATGTATCGTTGGTCCATGCGCCAAGCCAGCGCTTGCCGAGTGCCTGGCGGTTGCATTCGCGCCATTCGGCGAGCGGAAAGAGATTGTGGTCCACCTGTCCGTAGATGAAGGGATAGGGCAGGGACTGCCAATCCAGCGGCTTCACCCAGACTTCCTGCTGCGTGGGCTGGTGCTTGAAGCGCTTCTCCCAGGCGACCGTGCTCTGCTCGGCGGGACGCACTTTGGCCGATAAACGGTTGGGCGCATTTTCAGCGAGCGCCTTGTCGGCCACGTAATAGCCCGAGCGTTCGCGTGCCACGAGATAGCCATCATCGAGCAGGCCCTGGTAAGCGAGCACCACCGTATTGCGCGAAACGCCAAGCGATTTTGCCATGCGGCGCGTGGACGGAATGGGTTCAGACTGGTCCAGATTGTGGTCAAGGATGGCCGAGACCAGGGCCTCCCTGATCTGCGTTTGCAGGCTCGCATACTCGCCGCGGCGCAAATGTATTAGCCAGTCCCGCACGTTTTGTGATTCCGCCTGTTGGTTCCGGTAGGTGGTAAATCTGGTCCTATCATGGGTCCAATTCGCTGACTAGTATAGCGAAAGGATTCAGCCATTCAGGACTTGCATGGGCCAACCAACAATCAACCTGTCCATCAAGACCTGGGACCAGGTGAAGACCACCACCTGCTACATGTGCGCCTGCCGATGCGGCATCAAGGTTTACCTGAAGGACGGCAAGGTCAAATACATCGAGGGCAACAAGGATCACCCGGTCAACAAGGGTGTGATCTGTGGCAAGGGCGCGGCTGGCATCATGCAACACACGTCCCCCGCAAGGCTTTCGAAGCCGTTGCTGCGCGTCGGCGAGCGCGGTGCCGGTGAGTTCAAGGAAATCGAATGGGACGAGGCGCTGGACATTGCCACTTCATGGTTGAAGGACGTGCGCGGCAGCGATCCGCGGAAACTCGCCTTCTTTACCGGCCGTGACCAGTCGCAGGGCCTCACCGGCTGGTGGGCCTCGCAATTCGGCACGCCCAACTATGCCGCCCATGGTGGCTTCTGCTCGGTCAACATGGCAGCCGCGGGGCTCTACACCTATGGCGGGTCATTCTGGGAGTTTGGCGAACCCGACTGGACACACACCAAATATTTCCTGCTTTTCGGCGTGGCCGAGGATCATGCCTCAAACCCGATCAAGGCCGGAATTGGAAAGCTGAAGGGCAGGGGCGCCAAGTTCATTTCCGTGAACCCGGTGAAGACGGGCTATTCCGCCGTCGCGGACGAATGGATCGGCATCAGGCCCGGCAGCGATGGCCTGTTCGTGGGCGCCTTGATCCATGTGCTTCTTGAACATCAGAAGATCGACGGCGACTACCTCGCGCGTTACACCAATGCCGCCTGGCTCATCATCGAGAATCCTGGTTCTGCCGACCATGGCCTTGTACTCCGCAACGAGGCCGGAACGCCCCAGGTGTGGGACGAGGCGGCGGGCCAGCCCAAGGTGGCGATGACTTTCGGCTCCACGCCGTCACTCATGGGCCGCTTCACCCTGCCGGATGGCCGCAAGGTCGCAACCGCCTTCACGCTCATCGCCGAGCGCTTCCTGTCGCATGAGTATGCGCCGGAGACTGTTGCCGCGCGTTGTGGGGTTCCTGCCGAAACAACCCGGCGCATTGCCGCCGAGCTTGCTGACGTTGCCTTCAACCAGACGGTCGAGCTTGATATTCCGTGGACGGATTATCTTGGCCGGCAATACCAGAAGACTTTGGGCAGGCCCATCGCCATGCATGCCATGCGCGGCATCTCGGCCCATTCCAACGGCTTCCAGACCTGCCGTGCCATTCACTTGCTGCAGATCATGCTGGGCACGATCGATGTGCCGGGCGGTTCGCGCTACAAGCCGCCGTTCCCGAAAGCGATACCGCCGCATGTGAAGCCCGCTGGAAAGCCCGGCCAAGTGGCGCCAAACAAGCCCTTGCCGGGCCCGCCGCTTGGTTTCGTGACAGGCCCGGAAGACCTGCTCATTGACGAGCACGGCACGCCGCAACGCATCGACAAGGCCTATTCGTGGGATGCGCCGCTTGCCGCGCACGGCCTCATGCACATGGTCATCAACAACGCCGCAAAGGGTGATCCCTACGGCATTGATGTGCTGTTCATGTACATGGCGAACATGAGCTGGAACAGCGCCATGAACGTGCCCGACGCCATTTCCGCGCTGACGGCAAAGAAACCTGATGGCAGCTACGTCATTCCGAAGATCATTTATTCCGATGCCTATGCCTCGGAGACCGTGCACTACGCTGACCTCATTCTGCCCGACACCACCTATCTCGAGCGCTGGGACTGCATCTCCATGCTCGACAGGCCTATCTCGGAGGCCGATGGCCCGGCGGACTCGATCCGCCAGCCGGTGGTCGAGCCTGACCGTGATGTGCGGCCCTTCCAGACCGTGCTGCTTGACCTCGGGCACCGGCTGGGCCTTCCGGCCATGGTCAATGCTGACGGCGGGCCGCGCTATCCCGGTGGCTATGCCGACTACATCGTCAACCACGAACGCGCGCCGGGGCTTGGCCCGCTTGCCGGCTTCCGCGGCAAGGATGGCCTGGCGGCAGGTCGCGGCGCCGTGAACCCAAACCAGCTTCAGGCCTATATCGACAATGGCTGCCACTGGTATCACGAATTGCCGGAACACATGCGTTATTACCGCCATGTGAACTGGGACTATCTCGACTGGGCAACCTTCTTCGGCTTCATGGGAAGGCCGGAGCCGATTATCCATCAGCTCTATTCGGAAACACTGCAGAAGTTCCGGCTTTCCGCCGAAGGCCACGGCAAGGTGACTGCACCCGCGCAACATCGTCAGCGCATCGCCACCTATTTTGATCCTATTCCCTTCTGGTATGCGCCCTTCGAGGAGGAAATGCTGAGCGAGACAGAGTTTCCGATGCATGCCATCACGCAGCGCCCCATGGCGATGTATCATTCATGGGGATCGCAGAACACCTGGCTGCGGCAGATCTTCGGGCGCAACTGGCTTTACATCCACAAGGCTCGTGCCGCTTCGCTCGGCATCGCTGACGGCGATTGGGTGAACGTCACCTCGCACCACGGCACGATCAAGGTGCAGGCCAAGCTCATGGATGGGCAGAACGAAGACACGGTCTGGACCTGGAACGCCATCGGCAAGCGCTCCGGCACCTGGGCTCTGGACAAGGATGCACCGGAATCCAGAAAGGGGTTCCTGCTCAATCACTTGATCAGCGACCTTCTTCCAGAGCGCGAAGGCGGATACCGTTATTCCAACAGTGATCCGGTCACCGGCCAGGCCGCCTGGTATGACTTGCGCGTCCGCGTCGAGAAATGCGCTGACCAACATGACGAAAGCGCGCCACAGTTCGGTGCACTTCCGGCCGTGGGAGTTGCCGCGGAATGACAACGCTTCCCGCCTCGACGAAAAAGAAACTCGGCCTTGTCATCGATCTCGACATTTGCGTCGGCTGCCAGGCCTGCGCGACATCGTGCAAGGAATGGAACACGCAAGGTTATTCCGCGCCGCTCAATGACGACAAGCCGCGCTCGGCTGAGCCGATGGGTGTGTGGCTCAACCGCATCCACGGCTATGAGGTGCATGAGGAGGGCAGGGCCGACTCCCGCATCGTGCATTTCCCACGCTCCTGCCTGCACTGCGAGGATGCCGCCTGCGTCACCGTTTGCCCGACGGGTGCCTCCTACAAGCGCGCCGAAGATGGCATCGTTCTGGTCGACCCCGAAACCTGCATCGGCTGCAAGCTCTGCTCCTGGGCCTGTCCCTATGGCGCAAGGGAATATGACTATACGCATGGCGTCATGAAGAAGTGCACGCTGTGCGTTGACCGCATTTACAATGACAATCTCGATGAAAGCGATCGCCTGCCGGCCTGCGTGAAGGCATGTCCGACAGGTGCGCGTCACTTTGGTGATCTCGGCGACGCCAACTCGGAGGTCTCGCAACTGGTGGTAGCCCGTGGCGGTTACGATCTCATGGCCGACATGGGTTACAAGCCGACGAACAAATATCTGCCGCCGCGCGCCCGGCGTGACACGGCAACGGCCATTGAACCCATGCCCAAGTCGGACGGCAGCGCCATGGAAAAACTGTTCGCCTGGGCTGACAGGCTTCTGAGCAAGCAGGTCGCCGCCAGCACCACGCAGGCTGGCGACAACTCTGACCGGCTGGAAGGCTGATCCCAGATGAACCCCGCCTATTCGGTTCTGTTGTTCACCACTGCTTCTGGCGCAGGTTACGGCATGATGGCATTGCTCGGCCTTGTCGGAATTGCCCACGGTCGCGCTTCCTCGCTGGCCTTTGCCGCCACCACCATGATCGTGGCGCTGGCCCTCGTGACAATCGGTCTCCTGTCCTCGACGTTTCACCTGGGCCATCCGGAACGTGCCTGGCGCGCCTTTTCGCAATGGCGTTCATCCTGGCTTTCGCGCGAGGGTGTTCTTGCGGTGGTGACCTATCCCGCCGCGTTCATCTTTGCGCTCGTCTGGTCTGGCTTTGTGGACTGCCCGGCAGCGATTGCGCCGCTGGGCGCACTTCTGGCAATCCTCTGCGCCGCGACCGTCTATTGCACCGGCATGATCTATGCCTCGTTGAAAACCATTCC
>CAZUKI010000179.1:0-1394 GCA_964620785.1 uncultured Aestuariivirga sp. | reverse complement strand
TGGCTCTTCTTCGCAGAAGCAACCCATGTCGTGAATCTTTTCTACGGTCTCGAACGGGCCTGACATCCCGCTTCCGCACAATCCGTTAACATCTTGTTAACCATCTTCAGCGCAAATCAGACCCCTGGGGTGCGTTGAGTGAGGGTGGTTCAAAGTGTCAGTCATGTCGTCGTCGTCTCGCGTTTCGTTGCGTCTTCTGGGCCGGTCCTATCTGGCCTTTGTGCTCGCTCCTGAAGCGCCACTAGCTGATTGGCTTGCAGAGCTGGATGCCCGCCTGCCGCGCCAGTCGGAATTCTTCACCAATCGTCCCATCATTGCCGATCTCTCGGCGCTGATTCCAACAGCGCGAGAGACCAATGATGTCATTGGTGAACTCGAGAGCAGGGGCCTGCGCCTCGTGGCAGTTGAAGGCGTGGACCCAAGCTGGCTTCCGCCGCGGCTGGCGCCGCTGCCGGGAGCGCCCATGCCGGCCGGAGTGTTTTCGGCCGACGGCCCGGCAAGCCCTGGCAGGCAGCGCTCCGCGCGCTTCAAGCTGGATGAGTCAGCCGAGGAGAAGAAACCTGCAAGCCTGCTCCTGGAAGAACCGTTGCGCTCCGGGCAGTCGCTCATTTTCCCGCAGGGCGATGTGACCATCGTCGGTTCGGTTGCCTCGGGTGCAGAAATCATCGCCGGCGGCTCTATCCATGTCTATGGGGCGCTGAGGGGCAGGGCCTTTGCCGGCACCAGCGGCAACAACAAGGCGCGCATCTTCTGCAATCGTTTCGATGCCGAACTGCTGGTCATCGACGGCCTCTACAAGACCGCCGACGATTTCGAACCGCAGCTCCTGGGCGCCCAGGTCCAGGCTCGCCTCGACCGCGATGTGCTGAGCATCGAAGCCTTCCACTAGGCCGGAACGACACACAAATCTGCGGACGGCACTTCGCAATTTGAACGGTTGCATTCAGGAGAAAAGAACATGTCCAAAGTCATCGTCGTGACGTCGGGAAAGGGTGGGGTTGGTAAGACAACCACAACGGCCGCACTTGGCGCTGCACTTGCACTGCAAGGGAAGTCCGTGGTGGTCATCGATTTCGATGTCGGTTTGCGCAACCTTGACCTCGTCATGGGCGCCGAGCGCCGCGTGGTCTATGACATGATCAATGTCACGCAAAACCAGGCGAAACTCCACCAGGCATTGATCCGCGACAAGCGCCTGGAAAACCTCTGGCTGCTGCCGGCCTCGCAGACACGCGACAAGGATGCCCTGAGCGAGAAGGGCCTGACCCGCCTGATGAAGGATCTGCGCGGCCAGTTCGACTATGTCGTCTGTGATAGTCCCGCGGGCATCGAACGCGGCGCCCTGATGGCCATGCGCCATGCCGACGAGGCGGTGATCGTCACCAATCCGGAAG
>CAZUKI010000178.1:3114-6589 GCA_964620785.1 uncultured Aestuariivirga sp. | reverse complement strand
TGGGGTTGCCCGACCATGTCAGGAATGCCGGAAGTTGTGTCGCGGCGGGCCTCGCGGCGGCGGCCTCCTTGCCCGATTCCAACTATGCCATGCCCAAGGATGCCCAGGCGGTCATTGACAGGGCCAGCCTCTCCTACGCCCGCAGGTTGGGGCGGTGGCTGGCGGAAAGCCTCTGACGGGTCCTTCGAAACTGAATTTGCTAGAATTTTCCGCTTCCGGTTAGGGTTTGTTAACCATTTCTTAGGGTTTGGGAAACAAAGTCCGACAAGCGAAACTCAGCTGCGGACTGCGTCATGACAATCAAGCTAACTGTTCCCAATCTTCACGAACTCAAACCGCGCATTACCGTGTTCGGTGTGGGTGGTGCCGGCGGAAATGCCGTCAGCAACATGATCGAGAGCAGGCTCGAAGGTGTGGAATTCGTGGTTGCCAACACCGATGCCCAGGCCCTGCTGCAAAATGTTGCGCAGCGCCGGGTGCAGATGGGCACCGCCCTGACGCAGGGACTTGGCGCGGGGTCACAGCCGCAGATCGGCGCAGCCGCAGCGGAAGAGGCTTTGCCAGAAATTCTTGATCACCTTGCTGGTTCGCACATGTGCTTCATCACGGCGGGCATGGGTGGCGGCACCGGCACGGGTGCTGCCCCGATCATCGCGCGCGCTGCAAAAGAGCAGGGCATCCTCACGGTTGGCGTTGTCACCAAGCCATTCCAATTTGAGGGCGTGCGCCGCATGCAGACCGCCGAGCGCGGCATCGACGAGCTTGCCCGTTATGTGGATACGCTGATCGTCATTCCGAACCAGAACCTCTTCCGCGTCGCCAACGAAAAGACGACTTTTGCCGCTGCCTTCGCGATGGCCGACCAGGTGCTTTATTCGGGCGTTGCCTCGATCACCGAACTGATGACCAAGGAAGGCCTCATCAACCTCGACTTCGCCGACGTCCGCGCCATCATGAGCGAAATGGGCAAGGCCATGATGGGAACCGGCGAAGCCTCTGGCGAGAAGCGCGCCATCGAAGCCGCCGAAGCCGCCATTTCCAACCCGCTGCTCGACGATGTGTCCATGCGCGGCGCCCGCGGCCTGCTGATTTCGATCAGCGGCGGTCCGGACCTCACGCTCTATGAAGTGGACGAAGCTGCAACCCGCATCCGCGAGGAAGTGGATCCTGAAGCCAACATCATTCTCGGCGCAACCTTTGATGACACGCTGGAAGGCACCATGCGCGTGTCAGTCGTTGCAACTGGCCTGTCGCAGGAAATGATGGGCGAGGGGGTAACGAATGAATCTCCGGCGGAAGCGCCGCGCCAGGTCTTCGGCTACGCCGGCAAGCAGGCCGAGCCTGTGCGCATCGTCAAGCCGGCACCGATGGCGGCCCGTCCGTCGCCGGCTTACGCGCCCGCCGCTCATGCAGCCCATGACGACGAAGAATATGTGGAAGAGGCCGCTCACGTGCAGCCGCGTGTGCAGGTCAAGCGCTCGTCGCCCCGCATGCCGCAGATCGAGGAATTTCCCGCCATCGCCCGCAAGCAGATTGCCGCCCAGCAGGGCCGCATCGAGGACATTGCGAACCATGCCGGCCGCAAGAAGCCCGGTATTTTCGAGCGCCTGGCCTCAGTGGGCCTTGGCCGCAAACAGGAAGAGACACAGCCCGTGAAAACCGCAGCGCCCGTTCGCGCAGAACCCTCCATCGCCGCCCGCGCGCCCGCCCCACGGCCAGCCCCGCAGCCAGCGCCTGAGCCAGTCGCCGAGGAAGAAGTTTACGACGATGACCAGTTGGCCATCCCCGCCTTCCTGCGCCGCCAGGCCCACGGCTGAACCAGCAATAATCCGCGAATTTCCATAGGAACCCGGCGGCCACACTTCCGCCGGGTTTACCTTTTCAATGGCCTTGTGGGACTGCCCTTCACACGCGGGGCCGGCGTGGCTAGAAGCGCGAATTGAGACATGGAATCAAGTAACCAAACAAATTCACCGCACCGGTCCAGGCGCCTTGCCGCTCCTGCAATTGTCATGCTGTCTGCGCTGCTGCTCTCGGGCTGTTCAGCGGGCAACCTTCTGCACGACATGCTGAACAAAGGTGACTCGTCCAGTTCAGGCTATGCCAAGGGCAATGCCATGGCCCCCGACATGGGGCAGGCGGACGAGCAGTCTGTGGCGGCGCTTTACAACGAAGGCCTCAGCAACCTGCAGTCCGGCAGCTTCAGCAAGGCCCAGAAGAAGTTTGCCGAGGTCGAGCGCGTCCATCCCTATTCCAAATGGGCCACCAAGGCGATCCTGATGCAGGCCTTTGCCGCCTATCAGCGCAATGCCTATGAAGATTCCATCAATGCCTCTGAGCGCTTCATCCAGTTGCACCCGGGGCACAAGGACACGGCCTACGCCTATTACCTGAAGGCCCTGTCGAACTACGAACAGATTTCCGAAGTCCGCCGCGACCAGTCGCGCACCCAGAAGGCCGTCGAGGCCCTGGACGAGGTGGCAGAGCGTTTCCCGGATTCTCCCTATGCCGCTGACGCCCGCAACAAGGCGCTGGCAGCCCGTGACCACCTTGCCGCCAAGGAAATGGAAGTGGGCCGCTTCTACATGCAGAAGGGTTCCTATCTTGCCGGCATCAACCGCTTCAAGAAGGTCGTGACCGACTACCAGACCTCGAGCCAGACGCCGGAAGCCCTTTACCGGCTCGCCGAGGGCTATATGGCGCTGGGCGTCGTGTCTGAGGCCCAGACCGCGGCGGCTGTCCTCGGCCACAACTATCCCAACAGCGACTGGTACAAGGATGCCTACAATCTGGTCTCGAGCGACGGCAAGGCGCCGGTCGCCAACCAGCAATCCTGGATCGTCCGCGCCTTCAAGCGCGTTGCTGGCTAAACCCGTAGCGCCGCTGCAACCCTTGCGGCTATAGTGGTCGCCATGCTCACGGCGCTTTCCATCCGCGACATCGTCCTGATCGAGAAGCTGGATCTGCAACTGGAATCCGGGCTTTCGGTGCTGTCGGGTGAAACCGGCGCGGGCAAGTCCATCCTGCTCGATTCGCTTGGCCTCGCATTGGGTGCCCGGGGTGATTCCTCGCTGGTCCGCACCGGGCAGAGCAGGGGCACAGTGACGGCTGCATTCGGCCTGCCGCCGAGTCACCAGGCCTTCGCCTTCCTGAAAACCCAGGAGATCGATGCCGAAGGCGAAATCATCGTCAAGCGCATCCAGAACGCCGATGGCGCAAGCCGCGCCACCATCAATGACCAGCCTGTGAGCATCAATGTCCTTCGCCAGTTGGCGGCGCTGCTGGTTGAACTGCATGGCCAGCACGCAGACCGTGCCCTGGTGAATTCGTCTGCCCACCGCGAACTCCTTGACGCATTCGGCGGCCTCGAGGGCAAGGCGGCCGACCTCTCCGGCCTGTGGAAGGAAGCGAGTGCCGCCGCCCAGGCCTTGGCAGAACACCGCGAGGTGATGGCGAGGGCCGAGGCGGAACGGGA
>CAZUKI010000178.1:0-3014 GCA_964620785.1 uncultured Aestuariivirga sp. | reverse complement strand
GGGCCATTGAACAGGCAAAGCGCCAGTTCGAGTTCAACCCTGCCGATCTCGAGAAATCCGAAGAGCGCCTCTTTGCCTTGCGGGCGGCGGCGCGCAAGCACCGCTGCACCGTCGATGATCTTGCTGCCGTGCGGGCACGGCTCGAGACCGACCTGCGGGCCCTCACGGATGGTGGCGCCAGGCTGACACAACTCGAGCAGGAAGCCGCTGCACGCAAACGCCTGTTCGAGCAGGCCGCCGATGGCCTGAGTGCTGCCCGCAAGAAGGCGGCACGGCAGTTGGACAAGGCTGTCGCGGCCGAACTTCCGGCGCTCAAGCTCGACAGGGCGAAATTCGAGACGACGGTCACCACCGATGCGGCTTCGCCGGGCGCGCATGGCATCGACAGGATCGAGTTCCAGGTTTCGACAAATCCGGGCACGCCACTTCAGCCGCTGATGAAAATAGCATCTGGCGGCGAGCTTGCCCGCTTCATGCTGGCATTGAAGGTCGTGCTGGCGGCGAAGGGCTCCGCTCCTGTTCTGATCTTCGATGAGATCGACACTGGCGTCGGTGGCGCCGTTGCTGACGCGATCGGCCGCAGGCTGGCGCGGCTCTCTGACGGGCTGCAGGTCATTGCTGTCACCCATTCACCGCAGGTTGCCGCCCGCGCCGCCCAGCACTTGCTGATCTCCAAGATGGAAGACGTGGGTTCGAAGCGCATGGTCACCCGCGTCCAGCCGCTCTCGGCCCAGAGCCGCAAGGAGGAACTGGCGCGCATGCTCTCTGGTGCCGTGGTCACTGACGCAGCGCGCGCCCAGGCGGACGCCCTGCTTGCCGGGCAGGGATAGTCCATGCCTGCAGCCAGGGTGCCTGAGAAGCTGGCCGCGGCGCGCAAACGCCATGCCGAACTTGCCGCAGAGATCGCCGGCCACGACGCCGCCTATTTTGAACAGGACGCGCCGACCATCACCGACGCGGCTTACGACGCGCTTCGCCGCGAACTCCTTGCCATCGAAGAAAGCCATCCCTCCCTCGCGGGCGAGGCTTCGCCGTCACGCAAGGTGGGCTCGGAGCCTTCCGGAAAATTTGCCAAGGTCCGTCATCGCGTTCCCATGTTGTCGCTTGCCAACGGTTTCAGCGAGGAAGACCTGCGTGATTTTCTGGGCCGCATCCGCCGCTTCCTGAACCTTGCAGAAGGTGCTGAGCTTGAAGTGACGGCCGAACCGAAGATCGACGGCCTGTCGCTGTCGCTCCGCTATGAGGACGGCCAATTGGTCGAGGCCGCGACCCGCGGTGACGGTGCGGAAGGCGAAAACGTCACGGCCAATGCCAGGACGGTAAAGGACATTCCGCACCAGTTGAAGGGCAGCGTACCGAAGGTGATCGAAGTGCGCGGTGAAGTCTACATGGACAAGAGCGATTTCGCCGCCATGAACGCAAGGCAGGAAAGGGCCGGAGAGAAGACCTTTGCCAATCCCCGTAATGCCGCCGCCGGTTCGCTCCGCCAGCAGGATGCCAGCATCACTGCGGCAAGGCCCCTGCGCTTCTTTGCCTATGCCTGGGGCGAGGCGCCGGAACTTCCGGCGGAAACCCAAATGGGCGTCGTGCAGGCCTTTGCGAAATGGGGATTGCCCGTCAACCCGCTGATGAAGCTGTGCCGGACAGCCGAAGAACTGTTCGCGCAATACAACCTGATTGAAAGCCAGCGTGCTTCGCTGGGCTACGACATCGACGGTGTCGTCTACAAGGTGAACAGCCTCGACTATCAGGCCCGTCTCGGCTTTGTCTCGCGCTCGCCGCGCTGGGGACTTGCCCACAAGTTTTCGGCAGAACAGGCAACGACAATTCTTGAGGCAATCGACATCCAGGTTGGCCGCACTGGAGCATTGACGCCCGTGGCGCGCCTTCGCCCCGTGACTGTGGGCGGCGTGGTCGTTTCGAATGCCACGCTCCACAACGAGGATGAAATCGCCCGCAAGGATGTGCGCGTTGGCGATACTGTGGTCGTGCAAAGGGCAGGCGACGTTATTCCGCAGATTGTCAGCGTCGTCATGGACAAGCGTCCGGCTGGCGCTAAGCCATACAAGTTTCCGGAACTCTGCCCGGTGTGCGGAAGCCATGCAGTGCGCGAGGAGCGGGCGAGTGGCAAGACCGATGCAGTGCGCCGCTGCACAGGAGGCTTGATCTGCGCCGCCCAGCGCATTGAGCGCCTCAAGCATTTTGCCTCGCGCACCGCCCTCGACATCGAGGGGCTTGGCGACAAGATCATAGAGGAATTCGTGGCCGACGGCCTCATCACCTATCCGCAGGACATTTTTACGCTCGAGAAGCGTGTTGGTGCAGCCATCGCCGAACGCGACGGCTGGGGCGAATCCAGCGTGGCGAACCTGTTTGCCGCCATCAACAGCCGCCGCACTGTCGGGCTCGACCGCTTCATCTATGCCCTTGGCATCCGCCACGTTGGCGAAACCACCGCCCGCGTGCTGGCCCGTGCCTATGGCGCTGCCGACCGCTTCCGCGAGCAGATGATCGCCGCGGCGCAGGAGGGAAGTGAGGCCTGGCAAGAGCTCACCGCGCTTGATGGCATCGGCGACATCGTGGCTGAGGCCATCGTCGATTTCTTTGCCGAGCCGCACAATGTTGAAGTCGTGGACGCGCTCCTCCGCCAGGTGCAGCCGCAGCCGCTGGCGGCCGTGAGCAATGCCTCGCCGGTGGCGGGCAAGACTGTTGTCTTCACAGGCGCCCTCGAGCGCATGACGCGCGATGAAGCAAAGGCCATGGCCGAGCGGCTCGGCGCCAAAGTCTCCGGGTCCGTGTCGAAGAAGACCGACCTTCTGGTGGCGGGTCCCGGTGCTGGCAGCAAGCTCAAGGACGCCGAGAAACATGGCGTCGAGGTCATCGACGAGGCGGAGTGGTTCCGCAGGGTTGGTTCTTGACCTCATGACCAGGGCGTATTGGACGGATTTCTGGCGTGGTTTCGGCGAGGTGTGGCCGATGCTGCTTGCCTATGCTCCCATTTCCGCACTTTGGGG
>CAZUKI010000177.1:5442-6633 GCA_964620785.1 uncultured Aestuariivirga sp. | reverse complement strand
TGCTGACAGTGCGGTAGCTGATCGCCATCAGGCGAGAAAACCCTCAAACGTGACCTGGTCACAATAGCGCAAAGCCTGGCTTTGTTCCTCTTTGCTGCGAATGGTCCATGTGATCACAGGGAACCCGGCCGCGCGAATCTGCTGAACTGGTGGGAACGGCAATTCCCGAAAGTAATAGGAAATGAAATGCGGCCGCGTCCGCACAAGGTGCGCGAGGTTGCGAAGCTCAAGCCGGCGCCGAATTGGAAGCGCCGCGTAATAGGGATCCACACATCTGTCCGCCACAATACCGCGCGTTACCATCGGCGCCAATTCTGCAACCGCTTCGACCATGTCGGGATCAAATGACATGAGCGCAAACTGCCCCCTGTATGCCGACAGAATGTCTAACGCACGCCGCGCAATCCGCACATCGCGATTCCAATGTGTCTTGAGTTCGATGACCAGCGGCACCTTGCCTGCCACCTGATCGAGCATCTCAGCGAGCGTCTGCATGTGGTTGCTCGTGCCAGTGATGGTGACCTGCTGCAATTCCCTGGCAGTGCGATTGATGACCAGCCCACGTTCGGAAGTCAGGCGATCCAGGGTCTCGTCATGAAATACGACGACGGCTTCATCGGCCGTGAGTTGCAAGTCGCATTCAATGGTGTAGCCACGTGCAATAGCACCTTCAAAGGCACTTCTGGTGTTCTCGATGATTCCGCGCGACACATTATGGAGGCCGCGATGGGCAATCGGGCGTTCGATCAACCAGTCCAGTTCGCGAACTTGAGGCGTGAACCGCATTGTTCAGGCGACCTCGAAGATCGCCTCGATTTCAACCGGCGCATTGAGTGGAAGTGATCCCACGCCCACTGCCGAGCGGGCATGCCGTCCATACTCTCCAAACACCTCCGCCATCAGGTCGGAAGCGCCGTTCACGACACCTGGCTGTTCGGTAAAACTGGAAGGGCAGGCAACAAATGCCACAAGTTTCACGACCCGCCGCACCTGTGACAAACCAACTGCTGCATGTGCAACGGCCAAAATATTGATGGCACACTGGCGCGCGCTCGCCTTTGCGTCGGCGGCAGTCACTGCATCGCCTGTTAGACCGGTATGCAGGAGCTTGCCTTCCTTGAAGGGAAGCTGCCCGGAAACATAGAGATGATTGCCCGTCTTGACCCAGGGGACATAATTGGCAACCGGCTT
>CAZUKI010000177.1:0-5342 GCA_964620785.1 uncultured Aestuariivirga sp. | reverse complement strand
GCAATATGGCCACTTGCGAGAGCGGCTATCAAGTCGTCATCGACGACCACGCCGCCACGCGCAGTATTGACAACGATGGCACCACGCGGGAGCAGCGCCAGCGTGCGCGAATTGATGATCCCGCGTGTTTCCGGTGTCATCGGGCAATTGATTGACAGAAAATCGCAGTTCGGCAGCATCTCCTCGAATGTGGCATGGTAGATCGCTCCCAGGCTGTCCGCCTCCGGCGAAGGTCGCCGGTTGTGATAGTGGATCGTCATGTCAAAACCTTTGGCGCGACGAGCGACAGCCGCGCCGATCCGGCCCATGCCAAGGATCCCAAGGCGCTGCCGTGAGAAATCGTGAGCCAGCGGCTTTACCATGGAGGCAGGTGGCCAACGGTCTTCCCGAACCATGCGTTCGCCCCAATAGGCGCCACGAGCCGCACCCAGGAGAAGCAACATCGTAATGTCCGCGGTTGCGTCAGTCAGGACGCCCGGTGTGTTTGTGACCGTGATTCCGCGCGCCTTGGCTGCAGAGAGGTCAACATGTTCATAGCCAGCGGAAACCGTGGAAAGGATTTTCACACTTGCTGGCAATCTCTCGATGAGAGCCGCATTGAACTTGTCCATCGAAGTAATGGCCAATCCTTCGCACCCTTTTGCCGCGGCGACTATGCCGTCCGGACCCAGAGCCTTGTCGTCAGCGTTAAATTGGCAGTGGAAAGCCTCTGAAAAGGCCTTTTCCGCCCCGCTGGGGAGCTTGCGTGTTACGAGAATATTGTGCACTTTTTCGCCATGCTTCATGTATATTTGACCATATTGTTTGGCATAGGTTTTTGACCATGAATCACGCCGCCTTGACCAGCCTCTTTTGTGGAGCAGCCGCCTGTGCCGTTTTCATGGGCCAGGCAACTGCAGGCACCCTGGTGCCCCACCGTGCCTACTACACGCTGGAAGCTGCCCGGCTTGATGAGGCGGCAGGCATTTCACAGATCAGCGGCAAACTGGCTTACGAGATTCGCGGCTCCGAATGTGAAGGCTATTCCGTCAACTATCGGGTGGCCAACCGCTACGTGCAAAGTGAAGGCCAGGCACAGGTATCGGATGTTCAACTCAACTCCTTTGAAAGTGGCGATGGCCTGGAACTGGACTTGCAGCAAAAGCAGTTCACCAACGCCAAGCTTGATGCCGAAAGCCGTATCAAGGTGAAGAGGACCAAGACCGGAGAGGTTGCATCCGGCGAGATCACTGGCAATGAAGCCAAGTCGTTCACGGTTGCCCCGGCTGCCGTCTTCCCGACTGACTTTCAGAAGAAACTCCTTGAAGCTGCCGAGCGCGGTGACACGCGTTACGACACGGTGATTTATGAGGGATCCGATGGCGAAAAATCGATGCGCGTCATCAGTTTCATCGGAGACAAGAAAACTGTCGGGACGATGTCAGACCCCACGCCGGACAAGGCCCTCGCCAATCTTTCGGCAATGGCAGTCTGGCCAGTGACTGTCAGCTACTATCCGCTGGATGGACAAGGCGACGAACAGCCAACCTACCAGGCGACGTTCAACATGCTGGACAACGGTATCTCGACCGATCTGCTCATGGATTACGGCGGTTACGCTCTGAAAGGCACCCTGAGCAGGCTGGAACTCCTGAAGCAGGATTCCTGCAATTAGGCCCTTTAAATTGTGCCGGCCCTACCTATCTGAATGCCCGGCCAGATTGTGTCCAGACTGGCGGGGGAGCTGGTGATGAGCAACTTGCCGAATACGAACGAAACGAAGGCAGTCCGGTCTACGGATGCGGATGTGTCCGCCTTCATCGACAAAGTCAGGGCCATGCCACATTCGGGTGGCGAGGCCAGGCTGATATTTGCCATGGACGCAACCATGAGCCGGCAGCCCACCTGGGACCGTGCGCTCTCCATCCAGGGACAAATGTTCATGGAGGCAAAGAAGGCTGGTGGGCTGAATGTGCAACTGGTCTATTTCCGCGGTTTCAATGAATGCCGTGCCTCGCGTTGGGTGAGCGATCCTGCCGCCCTGGCGACATTGATGACCAAGGTCGATTGCCGCGGAGGCAACACGCAGGTCAGCCGCGTTCTCACCCACATCAAAGGCGAAGCCAGGGCCGCAAAAGTCAGCGCTGTCGTCTATGTCGGTGATGCGTTCGAGGAAAACATTGATGCGGTCTGCGCAGCGGCTGGTGAGATCGGGCTTCTGGGCCTGCCGATTTTCATGTTCCAGGAAGGAACCGATGCGACGGCCGAGAAGGCATTTCGCGAGATCGCGAAGCTGACACGCGGGGCTTACTACCGCCTGGACAGCTCGTCGCCCGCCGTCCTGTCGGAATTGCTTGCCGCTGTCGCCGCCTTTGCCGCTGGCGGCAAGGCGGCGCTGGAACAAAAGGGTGGCGCGGCGGCCCGTGCCTTGCTGCAGCAATTGAAGTAACTTGGGCCCATGCCAAATCTCATCATTGCACTGATTGTCGTGTTTGGCGGCATCTGGCTGATCCGCAAACTTGCGCGAACACCGCCGGGCCAGAACAGCGCGCTGCTGCAAAAGCTCGCGGGCGGCGCCATCATAGCTTTCGCGGGCCTTCTTGCGGTGCGTGGCCAGATGAATATTGCCACCGGCCTGTTTGTCTTTGGGCTTGGCCTGTTCGGCAAGGGCGCTGCGTTTCCCAATGGTTTTCCTTGGGGCAACAAATCCTCGGGCCAGAAGAGCAGGGTTGCTGCCTCGCAGCTCTCGATGGAACTCGACCACGACACCGGCGCGATGGATGGAGAAGTCCTTGCCGGCCCCCTGAAGGGACGCAGGCTGTCGCAGCTCGACGCCAGCCAACTTCGCCAGTTCCACATACAGTGCCGGTCAGCAGGCGACCAAAGCCTCGCGCTGCTCGAAGCCTGGCTGGATCGCACCCAGGGTGAATGGCGGGCAAACTGGGGCGCCGAACGCCAGGCGAACGCAGGCCAGGGAACGATGAGCCGTGAAGAGGCTTACGCCGTGCTTGGCCTTAAGCCTGGGGCGTCAGCCACCGAAGTGAAATCGGCGCACAAGCGCCTGATGAAGGAGTTTCACCCGGATCGCGGTGGCTCAGATTATCTCGCCGCGAAGATCAACACTGCAAAGGACGTTCTGCTGGCTGCCTAGCCGTCGCCCGACTGCAATCAGGCTTGCGGCAGAATGACTGCGCATGTCTTGCCGATCTTGGACACCTTGGCGCAGGACTTTTTCGCGGATTGTGCGGTCAGTCCCGCAATGACGACGCGATACTCGATTGCCTCGCCCTTCTTCACCGCGATTGTATAGGCCTTCTTGCCTTTGAGCTCGGCCGAAGCAGTGGATTTCATCTTGCTGATTGCCGCAACAGCCGAATCCTTATCGTCGAAGGAACTGATCTGGACGCTGTAGGCCTTCCCGAGGTCGAGCGACCTCAGAGGATCACCCGGTTCCTGTTCTTCGGCAGTACCAGCAACCGTCGGGCCTTCTATGACTTTCTGCTGCGTTAGTTCAGCAGCGATGACTTTGGCTGGCCCAGGTTCGGTCGCGGCAGCAGCGGCCACGGCAGCAAGGCCGCCGGTATCCTTGGCTTCATCATCATCCTGCTCATCAGTAAGAGCGGCCACCCCCGTGTCGGCGGGTTCATCCTGCATGGCCGGCTCTGCCGCTGCAATTGCCACCGGATTGATTGCACCCTTGGAGGAGCCCACCAGTGCTGCGATCGCCGTGCCCTTCTTCGCCTTGCCCAATGCCTTCTGCAGCATCGCCATGGCAAAGGCATCACGCCGGCTCGCCGACTTGCCACCCATCACGACGCCAACCACGCGGCGACCGTCGCGCATCGTGGAGGTCACAACATTAAATCCGGAAGCCGCAATATAGCCCGTCTTGATGCCATCGGTTCCCTTGAACCGTGTGACCAGCCTGTTGTGGGTACGAATGACCTTGCCGCGGAACTGGAAGGAGGTCAGGCGGAAGTAGGGATAATACTGCGGGTAATCGCGCATCAGGCGCAGGCCGAGCGTAGCCATATCTTTGGCGGTTGTGACCTGGCCGGGATTTGGCAGGCCAGACGCATTGCGGAATGTCGTGCGGCTCATCCCGATGTCGCGGGCAACGCGCGTCATGCGGGCCGCGAAAGTAGCTTCGCTACCGCCACCCAGATTCTCGCCAACCGTTGCCGCCACATCATTGGCAGACTTGATGACCAGGGCCTTGATCGCATTTTCGACGGTGATCGTGTCACCCGCTTTCAAGCCAAGCTTGGAGGGGGCCATCGACGAGGCCCGGCCCGACACCCGCAAGGACGTGCTGAGCTTGATTTTCCCGGCCTTAAGGTCCTGGAAAACGAGATAGAGGGTCATCATCTTCGTCAGAGAGGCCGGGTGGCGAACGCCGTTCTGATCCTCGGAATAGAGGACTGTTCCGGTGCGGGCGTCGACGGCCAGGGCGGCAAAACGTGGAGCAGCTTCAGCTGGCAGCACACCTTGCATGGCAAGCGCGACCGCCAAAAAAACCGCCAGAGAAACACGGGAAAACCGCTGGAACATAACGCTCGTCATACCGCTCTGTTGTCCTGTACACCAGCCGCACCAGCGGCCATTGGGGCAGGGGCATGGCTCTGCCCACAACCAAAAATTAAGAGTGTAATGATCTCGCGTTACCCGCGGGTAAAGGCGCGAATCTTTGCCTGACCGCTTTACCGTCCGGCTCGGTTATGTTGCAATGCAAAAAGTTCTTGACTTTTATGTTGCACTGCACATATAAGGGATCATCAATTGAGGAGATCCCCATGAAGAACTTTGAAGACATGCAGAATTTTGGCAAGGAAGGCTTTGAGGCATGGGTTGCTTCGGCCACCGCAATGACCAAGGGCTATCAGGCCGTCGCTCAGGAAGTTGCTGAATTTTCACGCAAATCCCTTGAACTCTCCACGCAGACCTTTGAGAAGGCCGTGACTGCCCGCTCGATCGAGCGCGTTGTCGAAGTCCAGCAGGGCTATGCCAAGGAGGCCTATGAGGCCGCCGTCGCTCAGGCCAACAAGCTCGGCGAGCTCTATGCCGCCGCCGCCAAGGACGCTTACAAGCCGTTCGAAGCCAGCTTCGCCGCCTTCGGCATCAAGGCCAAGCACTAATTCAGGTTTCCTCCCTAGACTTGGGGCCTGGCGGGCAACCGCCAGGCCCATTTTCATTTCAGGGTCAATTCAACCGGCACATGATCCGAAGGCTTTTCGTGACCACGGGCATTCCGGTGGATTTTGCAGGCCACTAGGCGGTCTGCCGCCTGCGCTGAGAGCAGCAGGTGGTCAATACGGATGCCATTGTTCTTGGGCCACGCCCCGGCCTGATAATCCCAGAAGGTA
>CAZUKI010000176.1:0-6647 GCA_964620785.1 uncultured Aestuariivirga sp. | reverse complement strand
ACATGGGTCTCACGCCCAAGGTGATGTTCATCATCGACCACTCCGTGAAGGAAGGTGGCGACCCCGCCCACGTCGTTTCCCGCCGCATGCAGTTTGTCGAGATCGACCCGCAGGGCGGTGCGATCAATGCCGGCTGGGCACCTCACCTTGACCTCGAACCCATCGGCAAGGCCGACATGGGCCTGATCGAAGATGTGCTGGCCGCGCCGTGGATCACCCAGAACCTTGAACAGCAGGCATTGGCGCACGCCTCCACGCACCTGGTGCCCGAGCACTTCGACGAGGTGCGCACTCGGCGCGAAAAGAATGTGGACAAAACCCTGGCTGCCGTCCATGAGCGCCTGGTCAGGGAAATCAACTACTGGTCGGATCGCTACATAAAACTGCAGGACGACATCGCGGCTGGCAAGGACGTGCGCCTCACCCTGGAGAATGTCCGCCGCACCATTGACGACCTGACAGCGCGCCGTGAGTCGCGCGAAAAGGAACTGCTGGCCATGCGCCACGTGATTTCCGCGACACCCGTGGTGGTCGGTGGTGCATTGGTGATCCCGGCAGGCATGTTGGCGCAGCGTAAGGGACAGCCGGGATGGGCGACGGATGCCGACGCCCGTGCACGGGTGGAATGGATCGCCATGAATGCCGTCATGAACGCCGAGCGCGCCCTTGGCCATGAGGTCATTGATGTCTCGGCGCAGAAATGCGGCTGGGACGTGACCAGCCTGCCGAAGGCCGTCGATGGCAAGTTGCCCGCCTCACGCCACATCGAGGTGAAGGGCCGCGCCAAGGGGCAAAGCACGATTACTGTGACCCGCAACGAAATCCTCTACGGGCTGAACCAGGAGGACAAATTCATCCTGGCCATCGTCCTGGTGGACGGCGAACAACACGAGGGGCCGTTCTACGTGACCAAGCCGTTCACGCAGGAACCGGATTGGGCGGTCACCAGCATTAACATGGACTTAAGTGAACTACTGAAACGAGCGGAGGCCCCATGCCAACCTTGAACATACAACAACTAAGGCTGCGGGATTACCGCTGCTTCGACTCAATTGATATCGACTTTCACGAGCAGCTAACCGTCCTCGTGGCTTCAAACGGCGCAGGCAAGACATCCATCCTGGATGCCATCGCAGTCGCTTTCGGGCCGTATGTCGGAGCTTTTGACGAAAGCGTAGGGAAGCATTTCGAACCGAGCGACATCCGGCTGACAAGTGTCCGTGAGACAGCAAGCAATGAGATGGAGTACGCGCCCAAGGGGGTCCGTCTGGAGGCGACAGGATTCATTCCAGGAAGTCTGATTGACCAACTGGATGATGGGCATCCCAGCACAACATGGAAGCGCAGCCTGGCCGGGCCAACCAAGGCAAAAACCACCATCAAGGACGCCAAGGAGCTGATCGACTATGGCAAGCGTCTGCAAGAAGCCGTACGAACTCCTGGTGCCGACGCCACGCTGCCTTTGCTTGCTTACTACGGCACGGGCCGCTTGTGGCAACAGAAGAAGCTCATGGAGGGAAAGTTACCCCGTACCTCCCGCACGATTGGATATACCGATTGCCTGGATCCGGCCTCCAGCTACAAGTCCTTTGTCGCGTGGTTTCGTTATTGGAGTACCAATGCTTTTAAGGGGCAACTGGAAGCAAGCAGGGCTGGGCGTACCTACGAACCCACGGAGTTTGACCACTACATCGAAGCAGTGGGATCAGCGGTCAATACCTGTCTTGCCCCTTCCGGTTGGAAAGATATTGCCTACTCGCTTTCCCGCGAAGAACTCGTTGCTCATCATGAAAAGTTTGGTGAACTGCCCGTCGATCTGCTCAGTGACGGCATCCGAAACATGATCGGCATGGTGGCTGACATTGCCTTCCGCGCTACCAAACTGAATCCGCAGCTTGGTTTTCTGGCCGTAAAAGAAACGCCCGGTATCGTGCTCATAGACGAAGTGGACATGCACCTTCACCCGGAATGGCAGCAGGTAGTGCTGCAAAGCCTGACGAACGCGTTTCCCAATTTGCAATTCATCGTCACCACCCACAGCCCCCAGGTGCTGACCACGATTCCATCAGAGTGCATCCGTATATTGAGAGACAACCATATTTATTCCGCCCCGCCGGGAACGGAAGGTGCCGAGCCGGAGCGCATGCTCAAGCAAGTACTGGGGTTGCAAGAAGTTCGCCCTCCCACTAATCCAGCGACTCAGGAACTGAAGGAATACCTCGCCTTGGTCGACAGCGACCAATGGAATTCCCCGCGTGCCCTGGAATTGCGCGAAAAGCTGAATGCCCGCTACCAGGGCAACGAACCGGCATTGCTGGAAGCTGACTTGCGTATCGAGAACCGCAAGTGGGAGCTGGGAGAATGAAGCGAGTGCTCAGACAGCCAGAGCCCATCCAACTCACCAACTATCGTAATGCCAACCCAACCAGCACTTGGGAGCAGATGCGGAACGATGCAATCCACGATGGTCCCGCCACCTACGAAGAAAGTCGTAGAAAACTGATTGCAGACCAAGGTGGAATTTGCGCATTCTGTGAAATCGATATCCGTGATAACGATCCGCTGAAATGCAGGGTGGAGCACTTCCACCCCAAGTCTGATGTCAGCCCGGCGCACAACTGGGCCTTGGACTGGGACAACCTGTTTGCCGTATGCGCAGGCGGCTCTTACAGGTTTGCATCCGCACCCTATGCCCATGAGCCCTTGGCAGAAAACCTCAGTTGCGACGCCTATAAGGACCGAATGATTCAGGCTGGGCAGCTGCAAGAACAATGCGAAGGATGGATTCTCAACCCTGCCGAAATCCCAGCATCCCCCAGCCTTTTCCGTCTGGAGATGAGTACCGGGCGACTTCTACCCGACCCCAATCACTGTGCCGTCTTGTCCGCCTGGCCTGGCAATCAGCACGCTGACGTGCAGGCCCTGGTGCAACACACCATAGATATGCTCAATCTCAACTGTGACCGACTGTGCAATGCACGGCTCGCCATCATCAGGGATATCGAGCGCAACAAGAAAAGGCAGCGTGATGCAGGATTCTCCGCGCAGCAGGGCTTGGGTAACTTGGCCGTCCACTATTTGCGCCAACACTGGCCGGGACTTTTCTCCACCATCCGTTTGTGCCTGGGTGCAGCCGCCGAAATGCATTTGGCAAATCTCGGCTACCAGGGCTGATCATGACCCCCATCAAAACACCCAAGAAACTCATCGAAGTCGCGCTCCCGCTCGATGCCATCAATGTCGCGGCGGCCCGCGAGAAATCCATTCGCCACGGCCACCCGAGCACATTGCACCTGTGGTGGGCGCGTCGTCCATTGGCTGCGGCGCGGGCAGTGATCTTCGCCCAGATGGTCAACGATCCCGGCTACCAGCAGGGGGGCGGATTCAAGTACGGGGTCAACAAGGAAAAGGCCGAGATTGAGCGCGAGCGACTGTTCAAGATCATCGAAGACCTGGTGCAGTGGGAGAACACCAACAACGAGGAGGTGCTGGCCCGTGCCCGCGCCGAGATCGCGCGCTCGTGGCGCGAGACCTGCGAGTTGAACAAAGGCCACCCGCAGGCCACCGAGCTGTTCAACCCGGACAAACTGCCCGCCTTCCATGACCCGTTCGCTGGCGGCGGTGCACTGCCCCTCGAAGCACAGCGTCTCGGTCTGGAAAGCTACGCTTCGGACCTCAACCCAGTGGCCGTGACCATCAACAAGGCGATGATCGAAATCCCGCCCAAGTTCGCCGGACTCGCACCAGTGGGGCCGCGCCTGGCGGGCGACAAGCAAGGCAAATTGTCGGAAGACTGGAGTGGTGCCAGGGGGCTTGCCGAAGACGTGCGCCGCTACGGCGCGTGGATGCGTGCAGAAGCGGAAACGCGCATCGGTCACCTCTACCCGAAAATTGAAGTCACCTCCGACATGGCCGCTGAAAGACCCGATCTGAAGCCACTGGTCGGGCAACAGCTTACAGTCATTGCTTGGCTATGGGCACGCACTGTGAAAAGTCCCAACCCGGCCTTTAGCCATGCAGATGTGCCCCTGGCATCCTCATTTGTGTTGTCTAGCAAGGAGGGTAAGGAGGCCTATGTCGAGCCAGTCGTGAAGGGGGACTGCTATCAATTTGCGGTAAAGATGGGTACACCGCCGGAGAACGCGAAAGGCGGCACCACGGCAGGTAAGCGCGCCGCTTTCATCTGTCTGCTCTCGAAATCTCCAATCGACTACAACTACATCCGTAGCGAAGGCAAAGCCGGCCGGATGGGGCAGCAGCTCATGGCTATTGTGGCCGACAGTGTGCGAGGTCGCATCTATCTATCTCCCACTCCTGAGCAAATCGCAATTGCAGAAAGTGCTAAACCAGACTGGTCGCCGGGAATGGCGCTGCCGAACAATCCGCGCGACTTTAAGACGCCAAACTACGGCCTAACTAAGTTCAGTGACCTCTTCACGCCCCGCCAACTGGTAGCGCTGACCACTTTTTCAGATCTGGTGCAGGTGGCTATCGAACGCTGCCGCCAGGATGCTCTAGCGGCAGGATTTGCCGACGACGGCGTGGGCCTGGATGCTGGCGGCAACGGTGCGACGGCTTATGCCCAGGCCGTGGGTGTGTATTTGGGCATCGCTGTCGACAAGACGACGGATTACAACAGCTCGCTCGTTGCATGGAGTCCGACACGCGATCAAGCCAAAACGACTTTTGGCAGGCAGGCACTGCCGATGATTTGGGACTATGCGGAGGTAAACACCTTGGCTGGCGCAGCTGGCGACCTTGAGATTTCGATCGCTGGAATCTGCCGGGCGATGCCCGCACTCGCATCGACTGAGCACGGGTTTGCACAGCATGCCGATGCACAGTCCCAGAAAATTAGCGCAGGCAAGGTCATTTCTACCGACCCCCCTTATTACGACAACATTGGTTATGCCGACCTCTCCGATTTCTTCTATATCTGGCTGCGCAAAAGCCTGAAGCCAATTTTCCCCGGACTCTATGCCACGCTGGCGGTACCAAAGGCCGAGGAACTGGTGGCTACGCCGTATCGTCACGGCGGCAAGGATCAGGCAGAAGCGTTTTTCCTCGATGGCATGACTCGCGCCATCCACAATCTGGCCGAGCAGGCGCATCCGGCATTTCCGGTCACCATCTACTACGCCTTCAAGCAGGCCGAGACCAAGGGCGAGGCAGGCACCCACAGCACCGGCTGGGAAACCTTCCTCGAAGCGGTGCTGCGCGCGGGGTTCGCTCTCACCGGTACCTGGCCGATGCGCACCGAGCGTGATTCGAGGTCTATCGGCATTGGTACCAACGCGCTAGCCTCCAGCATCGTGCTGGTCTGCCGAAAACGCGCGCTTGACGCCCCCACCGTCGGCCGCCGTGACTTCCTACGTGAGATCAATGCCACGCTACCTGATGCGCTGCTCGACATGACGCATGGTGGCGTCAATTCGCCGGTGGCACCGGTGGATCTATCTCAAGCCATTATCGGCCCCGGCATGGCCATCTTCAGCCAGTACGCCGCCGTGCTGGAGGCGGACGGCAAGCCGATGAGTGTGCGCACCGCGCTGCAACTCATCAATCGCTTCCTCGCCGAGGACGATTTCGACCACGACACTCAGTTTTGCTTGCACTGGTTCGAAGGACAAGGCTGGGCCGAAGGCAAGTTTGGTGATGCCGATGTGCTGGCCCGAGCCAAGGGCACCAGCGTCGGCGGCCTGCAAGAATCCGGTGTCGTCGAGAGCGGTGCGGGCAAATTGCGCCTACTGCGCTGGGCCGAGCTACCAAAGGACTGGTCACCCGAGACCGACACCCGCACGCCAGTGTGGGAAGCCCTGCATCAACTGATTCGTGCCATCAATCAGGACGGAGAGTCCGCCGCCGGCGCTCTGCTGGCGCGCATGCCAGCCCGCGCCGAACCGATTCGTGCGTTGGCCTACCGCCTCTACACACTCTGCGAGCGCAAGGGTTGGGCCGAAGAAGCGCGGGCCTACAACGAACTGGTCGCGGCATGGGCTGGTATTGAACAAGCATCGGCGGATGCGGGCATCGTGGGCTCGCAGGCGCAACTGGACATTTGATTGGGGAGAGAACAATGAGCCTAAAACCGTGGCGTGAAGTTGCCGTCCCGCATGAAGATGTCCTGAAGGGCACGTTCCAGCAAGCCGAGTTTGCGGCCGATCTGTCGCGGGTTCATGAGGGCACGGCAACGGCCGAGTACCAGAACCCGACGCTGTTCTTCCAGCGCACCTTCATCACTGAAGGGATGCGGTTGCTGCTGGATTCCGTGGTCAAGCGCTTGTCGGGAAAAGGCGGCGATCCGGTCATTCAGTTGCAAACCGCGTTCGGCGGCGGCAAGACCCACACGATGCTGGCGGTCTACCACCTTGCCAAGGGTGATGCCCTTGCCAGCGATCTGCCGGGAGTTTCGGCCATTCTGGATGCGGCGGGCGTCACGGAGTTGCCGCGCGCACGGATTGCCGTGCTGGACGGCATCAAGTCGTCGCCCAACCAGCCTGTGGTTCGTGATGGCCAACCCATTCGCACACTGTGGGGGGACTTGGCTTGGCAGTTGGGCAATGCTGAAGGGTACGCGCTCGTTGCCGATGCTGATGCTTCGGGCACCTCGCCCGGCAAGGCCGTGCTGGAGACACTGCTGAAGGCTT
>CAZUKI010000175.1:0-6676 GCA_964620785.1 uncultured Aestuariivirga sp. | reverse complement strand
GTGGCAGAAAGCCGATGTCCTCGCGCGCCAGGGTGATGGAATAGCCCTTCACCGGACTTACCGGAACATCAATCCCGAGCTGCGCGAGCAGCTGTGGCGTTCGTGTCCCCGTGCACAGCACAACCCTGCGGCTTCTCAATTCGCCCTTGCTGGACATTACACCACAGACACGGCCACCTTCGACGATGAGGTGGTTGACCGTGGTGCCGAATTGAAACTCTACGCCGGACTTTGCAGCCAGATCGGCGGCGGCCTTGGTGAACAGCCGCGCATCACCCCACGCGTCGACCGGCAGGTGGAGACCACACTGAATACTTTCACCGATGGGAGCCAGTGTCGCCTCGCGCGCAACGACTTCAGATCGATTGAGGCGCGAGAAATCTACGCCCATGCGCTCCAGGAAAGCGGCATAGCCATCGCAATTGGCACGGGCATGGGGCCCCCTGTAGACTTGCAGGAGGCCGCCCTTCTGCAGTTTGAAATCGATGCCGCCACCAGCAAGCAGATCATCAAGTGCCTCGAGGCTTTCCGATGCAAATTGGCTGACAATACGTGACGTTTCCGCATAGCGTGACAGCCGGCAGTTCAAGGCGAAGCGCAAACCCCAAGTGCCCAGCCGCGCAATGTCCAGCGGCTTGAGATAGAGGGGCGCATCCTTGCGGCCAATATAACGAAGCAACAATCGCAACGAACCGGGCGACGACCAGGGAAAGGCCGTGCTGGGTGTCACGAGGCCTCCATTGGCAAAGCTCGTGTCGAGCCCAGGCCCCGCTTCTGCGTCAACCACGGTGACGCCAATGCCCTTCCGGGCCAGGAAGAGGGCCGCCGTCGTTCCGACGACGCCGGCCCCCACAACAATCGTATCGATCACAGGCTATGCCTTGAGGTGAGCATATGCGACGATTTCAATCCGGGCGCCCTCGACCATCAACCCGGCAATAACCGTCGCTCGGTTCGGAAACGGCTCCTTGAAGTACGTCCTGTAGACGGCATTCATGCCTGCAAAGTCAGCCTTGTCAGGCAGATAGATCAGGACTTGCGTGACATCGTCCATGGTGCCACCTGCTGCCTCGACCGTTCGCCTCAGGTTATCCAGCGTCAGTTTCGCCTGAGCCGTGATATCACCCGTTTCAATCGAGCCATCCTCGCGGATTGGAATCTGCGCGGTATAGAGAATGTTGTCACCCTTGGTGGCCCATTCAATTGGTGCCTTGTCACTCTTGAGATGTGTTTTCACAACTTGACGCATGATGTCTTCCTTTCTGTTGAAGATGAATTTTGCTGGATTGCTTCAGTTCATTCCCGCCCAGGGCAGGAACTGTCCGTGCTCGCGATAGGCCCGGTGATAGAAACTGAGCTTGTCAGTATCGATCATGATGCCAAGGCCCGGCCTCTCATCGGCAGGCCAAAGAGGATTCGTTGCAATTGGAATTGGCTCGACCAGAATGTCGTCAGCCATAACACTTGCCGTCTGCTGGTGCCCCGCCACGCCATTGGACAATGTCAGCAATGCATGTTGGTGCGCTGCGGCCGCGATGCCAAATTCCCCATGGCTATGCTTGCAGACAGAAATCCCTGAAAGCGCCGCGCAATGCGCCAGCGTGGTGAAAGCCCGAAGCGACCCGACCCAGTAACTTGAGAAGCACAGAACGTCGGCGCCACGTTGAGCTATGAACTCCAGGACATTGATCTCTCCGTCCATGCCCTCGTTTGCGCACAGAGCAGTTGGAAAGCGCTGGCGCAGCTGCGCCATTGCGCGAACGGGATGGGCACGAACCGGGGCTTCTACGAAATCAAGGCCATACGCCGACTGCCAACGTGTAACGAGACGGATAGCTTCCTGTTCGGTCCAGGCCTCGTTGGCATCAATCCGAAGCTTGCATTCGCCACCAATGCAGCGGCGAACCACGTCAATCATCCGCTCGTCTTCGCGCTCATCGATGCCGACCTTCAGATAGTAGTATCTGTACCCTTGGGCCATTGCTGTCTGGCACTGCGCAATGAGATCGTCATTGCTGCCTCGTGACAGATAGCAGAAGTATTCAATTGGCCCTTCACAGCGGCGCCCACCAAGAAAACGCCAAAGCGGCACTCCGGAAGCCTGGGCGGCGATATCATTCATTGCCATGTCGAGACCGGCGAAGGCAAAATTTCCAGTGTGCAACCGGTAATCCCACAGTCCCTTCTTGAATACGGTTTGCCGCAGCAATTCCGGATTGCGTGGGTCCTCATCTTTGATGAGGGGTATCATTGCTGTGGCTGCCGCAACGACTGATTGAGTGTCTGCGCCGCAGCAACATTCGCCCCAGCCGACAAGGCCATCGTCCGTTTCCATGCGCACGACGATGTCGCTCACCCCGTCGCGAGCGACGCGCGAGCTACGCTCGACATGAAGATATCCGATCGAGATCGGAAGCAGATCAACCTTCGCTATCTTCACGATTGCGCTCCCGGCAACTTGTCTTCACTCGACAAAGAGCGCAGGAATTGCCGCACGCGATCAGTGGTTGGATTGACAATCACATCCTTCGGCGTGCCATCGGCAGCGATCCTGCCTTGATCCATGAAGATCACCCGGTCTGCGACTTCCACGGCGAAGCGGATTTCGTGGGTCACGATGAGCATTGTCATTCCGTCGGCTGCGAGGCTGCGCATCACGGAAAGCACCTCTCCGACCAGTTCCGGGTCCAGCGCCGACGTTGGTTCATCAAACAGAATCAATTTGGGCTGCATGGCGAGCACGCGGGCAATCGCCACACGCTGTTGCTGGCCGCCAGACACTGCATCCGGCATGCTCCGTTCCTTGCTGGCAAGTCCAACGCGCGCCAACATCCTCCGGGCAATCGACTCAGCGTCTTCCCGCGACAACTTTCGTACCAGGCGCGGGGCCAGAGCGACATTGTCTAACGCCGACAGGTGCGAGAAGAGATTGAACCTCTGAAAGACGAAGCCGATGTCGGCACGCTCCTTGGCGAGCGCCCAATCACTGTCGTAGCGCTCCCTTCCACGAACCAATCTCTTGCCGAATTGCTTTCCTTCGATCTCGATCGTTCCGCCCGTCGGGCGTTCCAGGAAGTTGACGCAGCGCAGCAGGGTGGTTTTTCCGGAACCGCTGGGTCCAATGATCGCTACCTTTTGCCCACGTTCGACGTCGATGCTCACGTCATCGAGCACCGTCAATGGTCCGAACGATTTGCAGAGGTTGGCGATGCGAAGAATTGGCATTTCAGATCCCGGAGATGCGGGCACCCACGGTTGGTGGGTACCCGCCAGTTGTTATGACGTGAAGCAGGTGTCGGCTGCGACTGGCGCCTTCCAGTCAGCGGGCCGATCAACACCCGCACGGTAGCTGTCTTCCGGAGGCTCGAACCACGCCTTTGAACCCAGGCCATAGGCCGCCATGGCTTTCACGTTGTCGCACGTCGACCAGATCTTCGCGATTTCAGCATTGATGGCATCGGCCAGCGGCTTGCGCGTCATTGGCGAAGCAAAGATCGAGTAGTACTTCTTGGACATGATCGGGTACTTGTCCGGAACGGGTTGAACGGCGACCTGGTGAATGCCCCAATCCGGATGTTGCTTGATGGCATATTCCACAAGGGCCGGATCGAGGATGCCGATATCGAGGCGGCCTGCCACGATATCGCGCATCACGGCATCCTGCGTGTCGTAGAGCTTTACTTCGCCAATGCCTTCAACGGCCTTGAGTTCGGGCACAAGCGTGAAGCCGCTGACGGTGCCGACTGTGCGGCCCTTCATGTCCTCGAAAGTATTCCAGCTGGTTTCCTTCTTCTGGATCAGCAGGGTGCCGAAATAGTAGATGGGATCCGACAGGAGCATGACCTTGGCACGCTCTTCGGTCCAACCCACGGAACCAATCAGGACATCGACCTGTCCCTGCTTGGTGGCCTGGATCAGGGCATTCCATTCCATCGACTTTGTCGCAACCTTGAGGCCCAGATTCTTCGCAATCTGAACTGCAAGATCACCGTCAGTACCGATCAGTGCACCGTCCTTGACGCTTGTCATCGGCATATCGCCGAGCATGCCCACTGTAAGAGTTCCCGGCACAAGAGTTTCAATTGCCTCTGCACTTGCGGCACGCGGCAGTGCCAGCGCGGTTGCGGCACTTGCCGCTCCAGTCAATAGTACGCGGCGGTTCATTGACATCCGCGTTTTAAGTCGATCGTTCATAACACCCTCCAGGTTGAGTTTGGCTTTGAGTTTATGTGGTTGCGTTCCTTCGTTCGGCTTGCTGCAGAGCCATCGAAAGTGGATAGCTCAGGATAAAGTAGATCAGGGCCACGAAGAGGTAGATCGGCATGGGCATGAAGAATGCCGACGAAAGATCCTTGGCGCGCAACATGAGTTCAGGCGCTGCGATGATGGATGCAATCGATGTGTCTTTGAGCAAGCCGACCAGATAGTTTCCGACCGGCGGAAGGCTTATGTTGAATGCCTGGGGTGCACTTACATGGAGCAGGCTCTGTTGCGGCGTAAGTCCCAGGGTCTTTGCTGCTTCACGCTCGCCCTTGTCGATTGCCATCAGGCTTGCCCGGTAAATCTCCGCAAGAAGGACGCCGCCTTGCAGGCCAAACCCTATCACGGCACAAACCACCGAACTCAAGCGCAGGCTGGGGAACACCGTTGGCAGCCCGAAGTAGATCAGAAACAGTATCACCAGCACCGGCAGGCCGCGCATGACTTCGATGAACGACGCTGCTAAGTAGCGCAGGATCCGGATGTTGCTCATGCGCAAGGCACAAATCGGCATGCCCAGGACAACCGCAACCGCAAACGAGAGGAAGGTGAGCTTCAACGTCTGCAAGGCGGCGGTGATCAGTTCCGGGGTCCAGCCAACAATATTGTTCCACATCTCCAGCATGACGATCAGGTCCGCGCTGCGGGCGCATGAAGGCGCCCATGAAGATGGTTGGCCAGGATGCCGAGCGGCACAGACACGCTCAGGTAGATGGCTGCGACGAGCAGATAGATCTGCATTGACAGATAGGTCTCGGCAACGAGCATGCGCGCGCGAAACATGATTTCCGGCGCAGCGACCACCGAGGCCAGTGACGTGTCCTTGATGAGCTGAATTCCGTAACTACAGAACGGCGGCAGCATCAGCCTGAAAGCCTGTGGTACCAGGATGTGCGAGAGGGTTTGCAGGGGCGTGAGCCCGAGCGACAGGGCAGCCTGCCGTTGCCCGCCTGGAATGGCCGTCAAACCCGCCCGGAAAATCTCGGCAACATAGGCCGCTCCGTTGAGTCCAAGGCCAAGCACGGCCGCCAAAAAGCCGGGGACATCGATACCGTATTGGGAAAGGCCGAAGTAGATCAGGAACAGCTGGGTAAGCGCCGGCGTGCCGCGAATAATCTCAATGTACCAGGTGACAGCCACCGAAACTGGACGGATGGTTGACATCTTGCCGATGGCGAGAAGCAGACCGCCCGTCATGGCGATCACGAAGCTGAACACCGCCACGCCGATGCTGACCAGGAACCCACCAAGGAGCAGCGGCAGAAAATGCGGTAGCTCCCGCCAGAACACAGTCCAAAAATCGGCCAAGCCTCACTCCGGCGGATTGCCAGCCACACTACGATCATATAACAATATAATATGATTATATAGTCAAGAGCCGAGTGTTCCGATTTTCGCATTGGACGCCAGCCGTGATGTCAATTCTGCCGACAAACGGTGTAAAACGCAGTCAACTTCCGAGACCGAGATCACTCATGTCGCAACGCTCCAGCCGCCCCTCCTTGTTTCGCCATGTCCTCGACAGGCTCGGCAGTGACATTGTTCAAGGCAAGTTCTCTGCAGCCGGCAGCCTGCAGCGCGAACAAGACCTGTGCGACTATCTTGGCGCCAGCCGCAGCGTTGTGCGGGAAGTCACGCGCGTGCTCGCTGAAAAGGGGATGCTCAAGGCTTCACCAAAGGTCGGCATTCGCATTCGACCGGAGACCGATTGGAATGTCACGGACATCGATGTCCTGAATTGGCTTTGGCAGCACGGTCGCCGAACACAATACGTCAAGGACTTCCTTGAGTTCCGCCTGATTTTCGAGCCGATGGCGTCGTTTCAGGCAGCATTGCGTGCAACACCGGAGCAGCAAGCAAATATCGTTCAGCTATGCCATGCGCTGATCGAAGCCAATGAGAAGCTGATGAGAGACGGTGATCGCGACTTCTCGATTGCTGCCGACATCGCTTTCCACAGTGCCATTTACAAAGCGTCAGGCAATCACATGCTCACCTATCTCGGTGGCAACATTGCCGAAGTGATGTTTCGTCAGGTGCGCGAGACAACTGAAGTGCCTGGCTCGTTCGGACTTGGATTGCCACTTCACGAGAAGGTTGCCCAGTCGATTGCCAAACGTGACGCCGCGTCTGCCTATCACTACTCGCAAATGCTCGTGCGCATGCCCTATGAGGATTACATTTCCAAGCACTCGCCGAGCGAACCAAAAATGGGCATGTTCACCGCGCAAACGGCAGACCTTCCCCTGGTATCGGTGAACTAAACGGGTTTCGTGTTTTCGTAAACTTCGATGCGCGACATTTCGTGACTTCTCGCGGCCAGCCACGGCTCGTCTTGAGTACCAAAGCCACCCTCCGAGTTGCCCAAATTCCCCGCCAACTCCCAGTCCAATCCGAAACTGATGTACGCACACAT
>CAZUKI010000174.1:5620-6692 GCA_964620785.1 uncultured Aestuariivirga sp. | reverse complement strand
CGTCATCGGTCTCAAGGAACTGCGACAGCGCCTCGACGCGCTTGACGATCATCAAGAGGTCGTCCTGCCCACCGAGCGCCAGCACCGCGTCGATCAGGTCATGGCGCTGGCCCTGGTCGCGGAGATAGACCTTCAGGCGGTCGATAAAGAACGAGAGAAGATCAGACTGAAAGATTTGTGCAGCCTTTTCTTCTATTGAGTTTGCATTAGTGCCCAGTTGGCGCCCAGAATTCTGAAAGTATGCATTGGTAAACTGTTCAGTAAGTGGGAGGCGAGTCTTCTTTTCCAAGACTGTTCGGACAACACCCAGCGCAGCACGGCGCAGGGCATAGGGGTCTTTTGAACCCGTCGGCTTTTCGTCAATCGCCCAGAAGCCCACCAGCGTGTCGAGCTTGTCGGCAAGCGCCACCGCCTGCCCGACTTTCGAAACCGGCAGCGTGTCGGATGGGCCCTGCGGCTTGTAGTGGTCGCGGATGGCATCTGCCACCTCGGCATCGATGCCCTGGTCCAGCGCGTAGTAGCGGCCCATGAGGCCCTGGAGTTCAGGGAACTCCCCGACCATGCCGGAGACAAGGTCGGCCTTGGCGAGCCGTGCCGCAAGTTTAGCCTTTTCGGCATCAGCACCGATGTTCCGGGCAATCTCGCCAGCCAGCGCCTCGATGCGCTTCACGCGTTCGCCCTGCGTACCGAGCTTGGCGTGGAAGGTGATGTGGTCAAGCTTCGGCAACTGTTCTTCCAGCTTCACCTTGCGATCCTGGTCCCAGAAGAACCTGGCGTCGGAAAGCCGTGCCGCGATAACCTTGTTGTTGCCGCGCACGATCTCCTTGCCGCCATCCCTGGCGATGGAGTTGGCGACCAGCAGATACTTGTTGGTGAGCTTGCCGGTCTTGGCATCACGCAGGCAGAAGCATTTCTGGTTGTTCTTGATGGTAGTGATGATGACTTCCGGCGGCACATCGAGGAACTTCGCCTCGAAGGAGCCCATGAGCACCACCGGCCATTCGACAAGCCCCGCCACTTCCCTGAGCAGCGCCTCATCCTCGATGACCTCGAGGCCTTGCGCAAAGGCCAG
>CAZUKI010000174.1:0-5520 GCA_964620785.1 uncultured Aestuariivirga sp. | reverse complement strand
GCACGGCCCGAACGCTTGATGGTGGCAATATAGAACTTGCCCTTCTTGTCGTCCTGCACCGTCAACTGGTTGAGCGAAAGCCCGGTCGAGCGCAGGAAGCCGTCAATTGCCGCCTGTGGCGCGTCAACCTTCGGGCCCTTGCGTTCCTCAACCGTGTCAGCCGCCTTTGCATTCAGGCCTTCGATGGAAAGCACCAGGCGCCGCGGCGTGGCATGGGCCTGTGCACCCTCATAGGTGAGCCCGGCTTCCACCAAACCATTGGTGATGAGCGACCGCAGGTCCTCGGCGGCCTTCGCCTGCATGCGGGCCGGAATTTCCTCGGAGAACAGTTCGAGCAGCAGTTGTGGCATCTAATTCGTCAACGTCTTGTGCGATCCGTCACAGAATGGCGAATTGCTTGTCTGCTTGCAGGCACAGAAATAGCGCGTGCCGGATTTCCTGGCGGTCCACTCAACGGGCTCGAACTTGCCTTCGGCCTTGTGGCTGCCGTCACAGAAGGGCTGGCTCTTGGAAAGCCCGCAGCGGCACCACCAATAGCTCTTGCCCTCTTCGACTTTGACTTCAACAGGTTCGTGGCCCGCGACCTTGCCCTTGCTCATGTGCCCATGGCCCCCCTGGTATTGCTCCACGCCTCGCAGCAGGCCTTGGCCAGGTCCCGCACCCTGAGGATATAGGCCTGCCGTTCGGTGACCGAAATGACACCGCGCGCATCCAGCAGGTTGAAAGTGTGCGAGGCCTTGATGCACTGGTCATAGGCCGGAAGCGAAAGCGTCGGCTTGTCGCCGTCGATGTTGCGCGAGAGCAGCGCCTTGCACTCGCGCTCGCATTCCTCGAAACGCTTGAAGAGAATGTCGGTATCCGCTTCCTCGAAATTGTAGCGGGAATACTCCTGCTCGGCCTGCAGGAACACATCACCATAGCTGATGCCGCCCTTGCCCTTTTCCAGACCGTTGAAATTCAGGTCGAAGACATTGTCGACGTTCTGCACATACATGGCGAGACGCTCGAGCCCGTAGGTGAGTTCGCCTGAAACCGGTGAACAGTCGAGGCCGCCCACTTGCTGGAAATAGGTGAACTGCGAGACTTCCATGCCGTCGCACCAGACTTCCCAGCCGAGGCCCCAGGCGCCCAGCGTCGGGCTTTCCCAATCGTCCTCGACGAAGCGCAGGTCATGCAGGGTGGGATCGATGCCGATGGCCTTGAGCGAGCCGAGATAAAGCTCCTGCAGGTTCGGCGGCGACGGCTTCATGATCACCTGATATTGGTAGTAGTGCTGAAGCCGGTTCGGGTTCTCGCCATAACGCCCGTCCTTGGGGCGCCGTGAAGGCTGCACATAGGCGGCCCGCCAATGCGCCGGGCCGACCGAGCGCAAGGTTGTCGCCGGGTGAAAGGTGCCCGCCCCCACTTCCATGTCATAGGGGTGCAGGATGACGCAGCCCTGCTCTGCCCAGTATTGATGCAGGGTCAGAATCAGGTCCTGGAAGGATTTGGTGGGATGCAACGCCATTGCGCCGGATTAGGCAAGGCGTGCCGGAGGGTCAAGCGCTACGACAGGCGGCGATAGACATGGGCCCGCGTCGTAACATCGCTTTCCGCCGGTGAAAACGGCATGGGGCAATAGATCGGCGTCGTCTCGACTGGCGCAAGCTCACCCGCCGCCACCAGGCCATCCAGCTTGCTCCGGAAGCCCTGCTCGTCCCAAACCACCGTCGAACAGGTGAACATGATGACGCCATCCTTCTCCAGGATGCGCGTCAGTTCGTCAAAGGCAGCCGCCGGTGCGTGCCCGAAGGTAAAGGTTCCCGTCGAGACGATGGCGTCAAAACTGCGGTCGGGAAAGGAAAGCCGTTCCCCCAACACGCCAAGGCGCAGGTCGGCATAGCACTTCTTCTCGCGCGCCTTGGCCAACATACCCTCGGACATGTCGAGGCCGGTCAGGTTGTTGAAGCCCAGAAGATTGAGCAAAGAACCGATGGTGCCCGTGCCGACGCCGGCATCGAGAACCGTCGCATCGCGGCGTTTCACATGCCGGCAGACGAGGCCGGTAATGATGGGGAAATGCACATAGCCCGTGAGTTGCAGGTCCGCGTCGTAACTCTGCGCCCAACGGTCATAAAGCTTCCTGAGGCTGTCGCGGTCCTTGGCCTTGTAGACATCCTCCAGCCAGCGGTCGGTTTCTTCCCGTGAGGCCAAGCGCTCAATCCTCGGCGTAATAGACGCCGGTTTCCGGATCCTGCTTCAGGCGCTTGAATTCGCGCGGATCACGCCGTTCCTCGGCCCGCTGCTTCACCCTGTCGGCCTGCGCTTCGATCTGGCCCATGACCTTCTTGAGCGCATAGCCGGCGAGCATGGTCACTCCAGCCATCATCAGTTTGCGCACAATCGTCATGTTCCGGTCTCCATCTCGCCTTTCAACTATAGCCCAAATCGTTGCCACTGGGAACGCGACTCGAGGGCCTCCAGCGCCGCATCGGCGAAGTCAGCCGCCACTTCCCGGCTTTGCCCGAGACCCAGCCGCCTGAGGCCCCATCCCTGCTGCAACGGAATCTTCCTGAATTCTGCCTTCTCACCAAATTTTGCCCGCATGATGGCGCGCATGTGGCCGATGCCATCGATGAGGCCAAGCTCCACGGCCCTGTTGCCCGTCCAGTAGGCGCCCGTGAAAAGCTCCTTGTCCTCGCCCTTCAGTTTGCCCTTGCGCCGTTCACGCACCAGCGCCTTGAAGCTCTCATGCATGTCGGCAAGGATCGCCTTGAGCTTCTTCACATCCTCCGGCTTCTCGGGCTTGAAGGGATCATTGGTGCTCTTTGCTTCGCCTGCCGTATGGACGCGCCGCTCGATGCCAAGCTTGCCGAGGGCCCGCGGAAATCCAAAGCCCATCGAGATGACACCAATCGACCCGACGATGGAGTTTTCATCGGCATAGATTTCATCGGCTGCACAGGCCAGCCAGTAGCCGCCTGAGGCTGCAACATCCTCGCAGAAGGCATAGACGGGAACATTGAACTCAGTGGACAATGCCCGGATGCGCTCGCTGATGAGCGCCGACTGGACGGGCGAACCGCCGGGGCAGTTGATCTGGAGTGCGACCGCCGCAATACCCTTGCGGAAGGCCTTCACCAGCACCGGCTCCAGCACTTCCATATTGAGGTTGCCACCGCGCATGGACTTGCCGGCGGCAATTGTGCCTTCCAGGCGAAGCACATGAATGCGTGGTGTTTTCTTCCGCCAGGACAGCGGAACCAGCGATTGAAAGAAGCGGCGCATGGTCCCTTAACTGGGGACAAATCCCCGGAATTGCAAGGAATTAGCGCAGGCGCCAGGCCATGCCTTCGCGCAGTACCGCATCGGCATCAGGAGTGAAGCTGCTGTCTGCCGTGTGCAGCGCAAGGCCAGGCAGGAGCTGCATGGGCGCGCGCGAACCGCGGATGCCCTGCACGACGATCCGGCTGGCAGCCGTGCCCTCACGGGCATAGAGCGGCGCCACGCGGATGTCTCCGAACTTGTCCTCCATGGCGTTGAGGATCTTGCCGAGAGTTTCCGGCCTGTGAATCATCGTCACGGTGCCGCGCAGGCTCACCATGGCTGTCATCACCTTGATCCACAGCTCAAGGTCTTCCTTGCCGAAGGCATGGGCCTGGGCCTTGAGCAGGCTGGGCGAGGACGAAACCTTGCCTTCCTCGAAATAGGGTGGATTGGCGAAAGCATGGGAGAAGCTGCCATGCTGCGGCATGTTGGAGAGGTCCCTGCGCAGGGCGTCCTTGACGTCGGCGTGAATGACATGGAGCTGCTGGCCATAGCCGTTGCGCTTGGCGTTCTCCTCGCACATCATCGCGTAGCGGGCAGCGATTTCCACACCCGTGACATCGACCGCGGGCACGCGCGACAACAGGCACAGCGAGGCAACCCCCGCCCCGATGCCTGCCTCAAAAACTGATTCGCCGGGTTGGGCCGGGATCGAAGCAGCCAGGAACACGGCATCGATACCTGCCCGGTAACCCTTCTCGGGCTGCAAAATCTTGAGCTTTCCGCCCAAGAATGCATCTTCGGTCAGCGATTGCGGAACACCGGCGCCAGGTGGCGGCTGGGGTGGTTGCGGTGTCTGAGTGTCCATGGCCAACTGCATCCCAACAACGCTAAAGAAGTTTGGTGAACGGGAGGTTACCAGTCTAGAAACATCCGCCAAGGGGTCTGCCGGAGGGGCTGGCCGCAGCGGCAATGCGCCACGGCAGGGCCCGGTTGGGACGGGTTAGACTTTGGCAGAGCGAGGGAAAAGGGCACATGGGTGTTGTGATACCGTTTGATGGGCAAGCCGAGGCAGATGGCAAGCCGAGGGCGAGCCTCGAGCCCCTGGTCAGGCTCACGGCACAGGACATGTCGCTCATCAACGACCTGATCCTCGAGAAGGCCCAAAGCCATGTGGAACTCATTCCGCAGCTTGCCGGCCACCTCATCAACTCCGGCGGCAAGCGCATCCGCCCCATGCTGACGGTGGCGGCCGCGCGCATGTGCGGCTACAGCGGCCTGCACCACATCAAGCTCGCCATGGCCGTCGAGTTCATGCACACCGCGACACTGCTCCATGACGATGTCGTTGATGAAAGCGACATGCGCCGCGGCAAGGAAGCGGCCCGCATCATCTGGGGCAACCAGGCGAGCGTGCTGGTGGGTGATTATCTGTTGGGACAGGCCTTCAAGATGATGGTCGAGACCGGGTCACTCGAGTGCCTGCGCATTCTCTCCGATGCCGCCTGCATCATTGCCGAGGGCGAGGTCCTCCAGCTTGCCGTCTCGCAGGACACTTCGACCACGGAAGATTCCTATCTCAAGGTGGTGGTGTCCAAGACCGCGGCCCTGTTTTCGGCGGCGGCCCGGGTCGGCGCCGTGATCTCCAATCGTCCGCGCAAGGAACAGGAAGCCCTCGAGGCCTATGGCCGCAACCTCGGCATCGCCTTCCAGTTGATCGACGACGCGCTTGACTATGCCGGCAGCAGGGCAGCCATGGGCAAGAGCGTTGGCGACGACTTCCGCGAACGCAAGATCACCCTTCCGGTGATCCTCGCCTTCCGCCGCGGCGGAGAAGCCGAACGCAATTTCTGGAAGCGCACGCTCGAACAGGGCGACCAGACCGCCGATGATCTCGTCTACGCCCAGAAGCTTCTGGACCGGCACGATTCCATCACCGAAACTTTCAACCGTGCCCATCACTACGGCCAGCTGTCCAAGGACGCCCTGGCAATTTTTGCAGATGGCGAATGGAAATCAGCGCTGCTCGAAGCAGTCGATTTCAGTGTCAGCCGCACGCACTAGCGTTTTAAGTGAGCGTTGCCGCCCGCACCCACCAGCGCGGACGATTTCGGGCAATGTCATTTGCGACCGCAACGGCGCTTTCGAGATCGGGAATAAGGCCGAAGCAGGTGGCGCCGGACCCTGACATCCTGACGGCCGTGAACCTTGGCTCTGCCGCGAGAACCTGAAGCACATCGCTGATGACCGGCTGCACCGCGATGGCCGCATCAG
>CAZUKI010000173.1:0-6699 GCA_964620785.1 uncultured Aestuariivirga sp. | reverse complement strand
TCCCGGTCTTGCTCACCGCATGCAGGAAGTGGGGCGCGTCGGCACCACTGCCTTCATCAATGATTCAAAGGCAACGAACGCCGATGCGGCGGAGAAGGCACTCGCCTCATATGAGCGTATTTACTGGATTGCCGGTGGCATTCCGAAGGCCGGTGGCATTTCGTCCCTTGAAAGCTATTTCCCGCGCATCGCCAAGGCCTATCTGATTGGCGTGGCGGCGGGTGACTTTGCCCGCACGCTCGAGGGCAAGGTCCCTTTCGAGATCGCCGAGACCTTGCCGCGCGCAGTGCTCCATGCGGCAAGGGATGCAGGTGCGGACAACAATCCCAGTGCTGTGGTGCTGCTGTCACCAGCCTGTGCCTCATTTGATCACTACAAGAACTTCGAAGTGCGCGGCGATGCCTTTGTCGAGGCAGTGAAGCATTTGCCGGGCGCCATCATGAACTCCACGGAGGCCTGAGCCATGCACCTCTCTCGCAGCAATAGTGGTCCCTTTGCCCGCTGGTGGTTCACGGTTGACAGGAGTGTGCTTTCTGCGGCGCTGCTCCTGATGGCGCTTGGTGTACTGATCAGCATGGCCGCAAGTCCACCCGTCGCCATGCGCATCGGACTGGAGCCGTTTCATTTCATCAAGGGCCAACTGTTTTACCTCTCCATTTCCGTCGTTGTTCTTTTCGTCGCTTCGTTTCTTGATCGCGCGTGGATTCGCCGGTTGTCGTTTCTCACCTTCTTTGGCTCACTGGTGCTGATGCTTGCGGCACTGAAGTTTGGACCTGAGATCAAGGGCGCGCATCGCTGGATCGACATCGGCCCCTTCAATCTGCAGCCTTCGGAACTGGCAAAACCCGCCTTCATTGTCACTGCCTCGTGGTTCCTAGCCGAACGCATGCGCCAGCCGGACATGCCAGGCCACTGGATCGCCTATGGTTGTGCGGCAGCCTTTCTCGGGCTTCTCGTGGCCCAACCTGATTTC
Organism: uncultured Aestuariivirga sp.; assembly: GCA_964620785.1. GTDB lineage: Bacteria > Pseudomonadota > Alphaproteobacteria > Rhizobiales > Aestuariivirgaceae > Aestuariivirga. Next base: position 5,726 of record CAZUKI010000173.1, on the reverse strand, counting down.
GGCCAGACCGCGCTCGTCACCATGACCTTTGGGGCCATGCTGTTGCTCTATGGCTTGCAGTGGCGCGTGATCTTCGGCCTCGCCGGGGCGGCAATGGCGGCGTCGGTCGTGGCCTATGCGCTGGTGCCTCACGTGGCCTCACGCGTGGAGCGCTTTCTCAACCCGGAGGCAGGTGATACCTTTCAGGTTGATACCGCCATCGAGGCCTTCAAGAACGGCGGCCTTCTGGGCACAGGGCCTGGCGGCGGGGTGGCAAAGTTAGTGCTGCCGGATGCACATACAGACACCGCCTTCGCCGTGGTTGGCGAAGAGTTTGGCGTGCTTGCCTGCGTCGGCATCATGGCCCTGTTCTTTTTCATCATCGTTGTGGTTCTGAAGCGCGCCAAGGCAACCCCTGATCCATTCGCCGCACTTTCCATGGCGGGCCTCGTGACCATGTTCGGGCTACAGGCGGCGATCAACATGGGTGTGAACGTTGCCCTGCTGCCTGCAAAGGGCATGACGCTGCCCTTCATTTCCTATGGCGGCTCATCGCTGCTCGGCACTGCCCTCGCCATCGGCATCATCCTGGCTTTGGGACGAAAGGCGCCGAGGTCGGAGCCGCGTCCCGATCTTCAGGTTCAGCCCGCCCAATGATCGCGCCGCATCGACGGATATTCCTTGCGGCAGGCGGAACCGGGGGACACCTGTTTCCAGCCCAGGCGCTGGCTGAGGAATTGTCTGCCAAAGGGTTTGAAATCAGCCTGCTCACCGATGAACGTGTTCGGAGCTACGGCAAGGAGTTTCCGGCATCGCAGGTTCATGTTGTGCCGTCAGCGTCACTTTCATTGTCTGATCCGGTCAGGGCACCATTTCGATTGTTGCGCCTCTTGCGTGGATACCTTGCATCGCGGACCTTGTGTCGTTCGCAAATGCCATCGGCGGTTATCGGCTTTGGAGGCTATCCTTCACTACCGCCACTGGTTGCGGCTGCACATCTTGGCATTCCCACAATCATCCACGAGCAGAACGCCGTGATGGGCCGGGCCAACCGCCTGCTTTCCACACGGGTCAGGGCAATCGCCACCTCATTCGAAAATGTGTCCGGAATTCCCGCTGCGGCAGAAGTGAAAGTGCAACTCACGGGGAATCCAGTACGGCAGCGTGTGCTGAACGTCGCTGACAGGCCTTACAGCGCCCCCGATGTGGCAGGCGACATCAGGGTGCTTGTCTTTGGCGGCAGTCAGGGCGCCAAGTTCTTCTCGGACCTCTTGCCGGATGTCCTGGCGCAGGTGCCGGCAGAATTGCGCAAACGTATCCGGCTTACCCAACAGTGCCGCAGTGAAGACCTCGAACGGGTGAAGGCTGCCTATGGCGCCATCGGCATAGTGCCTGTGCTGGAGAGCTTCTTCATGGATCTTCCGGCGATCATGGCCGAGAGCCATCTCGTCATCGGCAGGTCGGGAGCTTCAACGATTGCCGAGCTTGGCGTTTTGGGCCGCCCCGCGATTCTCGTGCCGCTGCCGGGTGCCATCGACAATGACCAACTCAACAATGCGCGCAGTTTTGCCGGCTCGGGAGCTGGCGTTCTGGTCGAGCAAAAAGACGCTGAAATTGGCTATTTCAGCAGGGTTTTGCGGGAGTTGCTCGAAGCACCCGAACGCCTTAAAGAGGCCGCCGCAGCCGCGCGCCGTCATGGCAGGCCCGACGCGGCAAGGCGCCTTGCGGCACTCGTAGAGACAACCATCGCCGCCTGAAACAGGCAGGGCAGGAGACTGACTTTCGAATGAAACTTCCACGCGATGTAGGCCCCATTCATTTCATCGGCATTGGCGGCATCGGCATGAGCGGCATCGCGGAAGTGATGATGACGCTGGGCTACAAAGTGCAGGGCAGCGACATCAGCGACAACTACAATGTTGCGCGCCTGCGCAAGCACGGCATCAACGTGGCATTGGGCCATGACGCGGCAAATCTCGGCGATGCCCAGGTGGTGGTGATTTCATCGGCGGTGAAGCCGGACAATCCCGAACTGGTGGAAGCCCGCACCCGCTACCTGCCTGTGGTGCGGCGCGCTGAAATGCTGGCCGAACTGATGCGCTTCAAGTCCTGCGTGGCGGTCGGCGGCACGCACGGCAAGACGACAACGACGTCGCTTGTGGCATCCCTGCTGGATAGTGGCGGTCTTGACCCGACCGTCATCAACGGTGGCATCATCAATGCCTATGGCACCAACGCGCGCCTCGGAAAGGGCGACTGGATGGTGGTCGAGTCTGATGAATCAGACGGCACCTTCGTCAAACTTCCGGCCGATGTCGTGATTGTCACCAACATCGATCCCGAACACCTCGATCACTATGGCACCTTTGACAAGGCGAAGGAGGCGTTCCTCGCCTTCGTGGAGAATATCCCGTTCTATGGTTTCGCCGTCATGTGCATCGATCACCCCGTCGTGCAGGAGTTGATAGGCCAGGTGCGGGATCGCCGCGTCATCACCTATGGCTACAGCCCGCAGGCCGACTATCGCCTGACGGATGTGTCCTACAGCGACGGCGCCACACGGTTTGCCGTTCGCGTGACAGAACGCGTCACCGGCAAATCAATCGACGTGCGCGATCTCGCACTTCGTATGCCAGGCGACCACAACGCTCTGAACTCCACGGCAGCAATTGTCGTCGCCCGCGAATTGGGGATCAGCGACGACAATGTGCGCAAGGGGCTCGCCAGTTTCGAGGGCGTCAAGCGGCGCTTCACGCGCACCGGCGAGGCCAATGGCGTGACCGTCTATGACGACTACGGACATCACCCGGTTGAGATTGCCGCGGTCCTGAAGGCGGCGCGCAAGGTGACCAAGGGTAAGGTCATCGCGGTCATGCAGCCTCATCGCTACAGCAGGCTGAGTTCGCTCTTCAACGAGTTCTGCGGTTGCTTCAACGATGCTGATTCGGTGGTTCTGGCCCCCGTTTACGCAGCGGGCGAAACGCCCATAGCCGGCGCAACGCACCAAAATCTTGCAGATGGCATCCACGACCGCGGCCATCGTTCTGTCCAGAAATTCGACGAACCCTCGGAATTGGCGGCCATTGTCAGGAAACTGGCCGAGCCTGGCGATATCGTGATCTGCCTCGGCGCGGGCACGATTTCGCAATGGGCCTATGCCCTGCCGCAGGAACTGGCGGCGCTGAAGTGAGGAGGCAGAAGCGGTGAAGATCGACGGGCAAAGTTTGCTGGCACGCCTGCCGCAGGTGCGTGGCAGGCTGGAAGCCAATGTTCCGCTTGCCGATCTCACCTGGTTTCGGGTCGGTGGACCCGCCGAAGTGCTGTTCAGCCCGGCCGATGCCGCTGATCTGGCCGAATTTCTCGCTCACACCCCCAGGGACGTTCCGGTCTATGTCATCGGAGTTGGCTCCAATCTCCTGGTGCGGGACGGCGGCGTGCAGGGCGTTGTCATCCGTCTTGGCCGCGGCTTCTCCGGCCTCGCGGTTGAGGAGGGCGAGCGCATTCGTGTCGGGACGGCAGTGCCTGACGTCAAGGCCGCCAGGTTCGCCGCCGACAATGGTATAGATGGATTAACTTTTCTGAGAGGTATCCCGGGCACGATTGGCGGTGCGCTTCGCATGAACGGTGGTGCCTATGGCGGCGAGACAAAGGACGTTCTGGTGGAAGCGCGTGCCGTGAACCGGCAAGGGGACCTGCTGACCTTGAGCAACGCCGACATGAAATACAGCTACCGCCATTGCGGGGCGGCAGAAGATCTCATTTTTGTTGATGCGTTGCTCCAGGGCAAACCCGGAGACAAGGAAGCGATACTGGCTGCCATGGACAAGATCACTGAAAGCCGCGAAGCCACGCAGCCGATCAAGAGCCGCACCGGCGGTTCCACCTTCAAGAATCCGCCAGGCAACAAGTCATGGCAGCTGATCGACAAGGCTGGCATGCGCGGTTTCAGCATCGGCCCGGCCAAGGTTTCGGACATGCACTGCAACTTCCTCATCAACGAGGGCGGGGCAACCGCCGCGCAGATCGAGGAACTGGGAGAGACGGTGCGCGCCAAGGTCAAACAGACATCCGGCGTCGAGCTGGAATGGGAAATCAAGAGGATCGGCATGCCAATGGAGCAAGCCGCATGACACAAGACAAGCGCAATCCCGCCGAGACGACAGTCGCCGTTCTCATGGGTGGATGGTCGGCAGAACGCAAGGTGTCGCTCTCGTCGGGCGAGGCCTGCCACGGTGCCCTGAAGCGTGCGGGCTTCAATGCTGTCATGGTCGATGTCAGGCGCGATACGATCTATAGCGTCCTCCAGGATCTCAGCCCCGACGTCGCCTTCAACGCACTGCATGGCAAGTGGGGTGAAGACGGCTGCGCATCTGCTTTGCTCGAGACACTGGAGATTCCCTATACGCATTCCGGCGTGCTGGCTTCGGCGCTGGCAATGCACAAGGAAAAGTCCAAGACGATCTTCAGGCAGGCAGGGCTTCCCGTCGCGGAAAGCAAGCTCGTGGACATTGAGATTGCCGCGACGTCGCATCCATTGCCGCTGCCCTATGTCATCAAGCCGGTTGCCGAGGGCTCAAGCGTCGGCGTGTACATCGTCGATCACACACGCAATGCGCCAGTTGCATCCATACTCGATGAACGCGATATCTTCGGTGACCAGGTGATGGTGGAACGCTTCATTCCGGGCCGCGAGTTGACATGCGCGGTGATGGGGGACGTTGCGCTGGGCGTCATCGACATTCTCCCGAGCATCGGCTTTTACGACTATGAAGCCAAGTATGCGCCAGGCGGCTCGCGCCACATCCTGCCAGCCGATATCTCGCGGGACATCTACACAGAAGTGCAGAAGCTTTCGCTCAAGGCCCATCAGGCACTGGGGTGCCGCGGCATTTCGCGGGCCGACTTCCGCCTTGATGATACGCATGACGGGAAGCCGGAGCTCATCTTGCTTGAGGTCAACACGCAACCGGGCATGACGGGAACTTCGCTCGTGCCGGAGCTTGCCGCATATGCCGGACACAGTTTTGAGGAATTGGTGACATGGATGGTCAACGACGCATCCCTCGATCGCTGAGGAGATTGCTGGCTGACGGCAGGGATTGCCGCATTGGCTATCGCGTGGCCATGCGCTCGGGCGCCGTCCTTGCTTTGCTCGTGGCCGTCATGCATGGCGCGATCCAGGGCGGACACATGTCTGATGGCGATGCGCCCTGGACGAAGATTGAAGACCGTGTCGCCGGCATGATGGGGCAGGTTGCCGAAGGCATAGAAATCACCGGCCTCGAGCAGCATGACACGCGCCTTGTGCTGAATGCCATTGGCGTGCGCCCTGGCGGTTCGCTTCTGGGCTTTGCGCCGAACAGCGCCAAGAAGCGGCTTGAGGCTCTCGATTGGGTGGAGAGTGCGGCGGTCAGACGGGAATTTCCGAACCGGCTGCTGATCTCGGTGGTCGAGCGCCAGCCTTTTGCGATCTGGCAGGTTGATGGAAGTTTCCATGTCATTGATCGCAACGGTGTCGTCATGTCTGGGCTTGATCCGGCGAAACTCAAGGGCGTTCTCCTGGTCACGGGCGACAACGCCAACGAAGCGGTTGCCGGGCTTGTTAACCAATTGGAAGCCATGCCTGACCTAAAGGCAGAATTGCGTGCGGCCTCTCGCGTCGGCAAGAGGCGGTGGAACCTGTATCTGGACAACGGAACCAAGATCTTGCTGCCTGCCGATTTCGAAAGCGAAGGAACAAGGCGGGC
>CAZUKI010000172.1:0-6700 GCA_964620785.1 uncultured Aestuariivirga sp. | reverse complement strand
GTGACGAGGATGCGGCAACTATGTCGCTTTTTCACTAGAAGTCGTTTTTGCGCCATGCCATAGCCCTGCCTCGAGAGATACGCATGGCAAATCTGGTTGTGACCTACTGGCGCGATATCCCTTCGGCCGTTTCCGTGAAGCTGGGCCGCAAGGAAGAAAAGCGCATGCTCGACAACCGCTTCATGGAAGCAATCGACATGGCCGCCATGCGCGACGGCGCCACCGCCACAGATGACTACCTTGCCGACTGGCGCCGGGGTGCACCCGTCGCCGTCTCGGATGATCTCGCAGCCGAGGCCGACAGGGCCAAGGCGCAACTCGAAACTGACTACCCGCAAGAGCGCATCAAGCAGCTCATCGGCACCGGAGGCCGCGACACGAAATGACCCACACCCTTGTTGCCTCGGCCACCCGCGAGCACATCATCGGCTTCGACCGTCCCTTCACGGTCATCGGCGAACGCATCAACCCGACGGGCCGCAAGAAGCTTGCCGCCGAAATGCAGGCCGGCAATTTCGAAACTGTCATCAAGGATGCCCTCGCCCAGATGGCGGCCGGCGCCCACATCCTGGACATCAATGCCGGCGTCACTGCCGTGAACCCAAATGAATCCGAGCCGCCCCTGATGAAGCAGACACTGGAAATGGTGATGTCCGTTTCCGATCTGCCGCTCTGCATCGACTCGTCCGTCAGTTCGGCGCTCAAGATGGGCCTCGAGACAGCCAAGGGCCGCCCACTCGTCAATTCCGTGACAGGCGAGGAAGAAAAGCTCGAAGCCATCCTGCCGCTCGTTGCCAAGTACAACGTGCCGGTGGTCGCCATCTCCAATGACGAGACCGGCATCTCGGAAGATCCGGACGTGCGCTTCGCAGTGGCGAAGAAGATTGTGGAACGCGCCGCCGATCACGGCATCAAGCCGAACGACATTGTCGTTGATCCGCTCGTCATGCCCATCGGCGCCATGGGAACGGCCGGCCAGCAGGTTTTCCGCCTCGTGCGCCGCCTGCGCGAGGAACTGAAGGTCAACACCACCTGCGGTGCCTCCAACATTTCCTTCGGCATGCCAAACCGCCGCGCCCTGACGGGCTATTTCCTGGCGATGGCCGCCTCGCATGGCATGACTTCAGCGATCATGAACCCGCTTCATGACGAAGACATGCACGCGATCTTCGGCGCCAATGTGCTGAACGGCACTGACGCCCACTGCAGGTTCTGGAACAACAAGTTCCGCGACCTTGCTCCGGCCCCATCTTCCGCCAACCGCCCGGCCGGGGAAGCAGCGCCAAGCGCCGATGACATCGCCGCCCGCCGCGCCGCCCGCGAGGCCCGCCGCCGCAGATAGCAGGCCCGCAAGCCGGTCAGTTGTCGAGGTGCGCCTGCTTCGCTAATGGCTGTTGCCATGACAGCTCCCCGTTTCCAGGTCACCTACCGCATCACCCCCGATGACGCGCGCCCCGTCGAGGCGCACGCCAGGGACATCTGCATCGAGGAGACGGTGGAGATTCCGGAAGACTGCATTCCGGAGGGCCACTGGAAGGCCGGCATCATCGGCAATGTCGAAAGCATCACCGAGCGGCCCGGCAACCCGCCTGCCTATGATTGCGTGATCAGCTATCGCACCGACATCACCAACAACGAGATCCCGAACCTCCTCAACGTGCTCTTCGGCAATATCTCGATCCGGCGTGGCATCAAGATCACCGCGATCCAGTTCTCCGCCGAACAATTGGCGGCCTTTGGTGGCCCGCGCATCGGCATCGAAGGCATCCGCAAGGCCCTCAATGTCCATGGCCGCCCGTTGGCCACCACCGCCATCAAGCCGCTTGGACTGTCGGCCAAGGAACTCGCCGTCATGTGCGGCGGCTATGCGGCCGGCGGCCTCGACGCCATCAAGGATGATCACGGCCTCATAGACCAGCACTTCCATCCCTTCGAGGAACGCGTGTCACGCATCCAGGAGGCCATCACCACAGCCAATGCCCGCACCGGAAAGGCCACCCACTACTATCCCATGGTGGCGGGGCGCTTTGACCAGGTTGAACGCCAGGTGGCATTTGCAAAGGCGCAGGGTTGCTTCGGCGTGCTCGTGGCGCCCTTCCTGATCGGCCCCGACACCGGCTTTCACCTTGCACGGAAATACGGCCTCGCTGTCATGACGCACCCGACTTTCAGCGGCACGCATTTTCACGATCCCCGCCACGGCATGACCCCGGCGATCCTGCTGGGCACCCTGTTCCGCCTGTTTGGCGCTGACATCTCGGTCTTTCCGAATGCCGGCGGCCGCTTCACCTTCAGCCTCGCCGAATGTCAGGATCTCGCCCATGCCTGCCGTGATCCCTTCGGCTCATTGCGCGGCACCTTCCCCTCACCAGCCGGCGGCATGACCATCGAGAAGGTCGGCGCCATGCTGGAGACCTTCGGCAACGACACCGCCCTGCTCATCGGCGGCGCGCTGTTGCGCCATTCACCGGACCCTGAGGTCAGTGCCCGCGCCTTCGTCACCGCATTGGAAAAGGCCGTGAAGGAAAGAAAGCCATGACCGCCACCAAGACCGACCCCCAGAACCTCGTCCGCCATTTCAAGGATTACGGCTGGGATGGCGTCGATGTCCTGGCCTACAAGCAGGGCGGCCCCTATCAGGGCGTCACCCGCCAGATCCTCTTTGAAGGACAGGACGCGCTTCCCGCCCAGTGGCGCTATTTCGAGGTCGAGCCCGGCGGCCACTCGACGCTGGAACGTCATGCCCACCTGCACAATGTCCTGATCCTGCGCGGCCGCGGCCAGTGCCTCGTCGGCGACGAGATCCACGACATCGGCGAACATGACCTGATCCATGTCCCGAGCCTCGCCTGGCACCAGTTCCGGGCAGCACCGGATGCACCCCTGGGCTTCCTCTGCCTTGTCGCCGCCGAACGTGACAGGCCGCAGCTGCCCGAGGCGAAGGATCTCGACGCCCTGCGCCGCACGCCCGCCGTGGCCGCCTTCATCAAGCCCTGAGTATTAGCTGAGTATTTGCTGAGTATTTGCGACACCTTGACTTGCCGCACGCCGGCGGCCGATCATCCCATGCGAGGAAGCAGTATGTCAGTGGTGGAGCTTGAGGCTGTGTCGCGCCCGGGCGGTTCCGAACATCTTGAGGAACCGGCGGCCCGTGCCTTTCTCGAAGATGCCTTCATGGCCTCGTTCCGCGCCCTGCAGGCCGCCCGCACCACCTTCCTTTCTGATCAGGGCATGGAAGCGGTGCACGGCTTGCGCGTCGCGGCGCGAAGGTTCCGCGGCATCATCGCACTCATCCGGCAACTCAGCCCCGGTGACCAGCTTGCCGACCTGTCGCAACAGGCCCGGGCGCTGGCCCGCGCCGTGGCCACCTTGCGCGAACTTGATGTACTTCACGCCGCCTTGCTCAACCACCTCGAGGGCCGCAAGAAGCGAAAATCTGGCGAACGGCTTGCGGAAAGTTTCATCACAGTCCGCGAGCAGGCCCGCCACGCCGCGCTGGCCACCGTCAATGACCTGGGCCTGCCTCCACCCGCCTTCATGACGCGCCGCGTCAGTGGCACCTCGCGCCCGAGGCTGCGTGCCCTCGACGGCATGGACCGCCGCGATGCCCGCGCCCCCGCCAGTGACATCGCTGCCCGCCTGCTGGATGGACTGGCCCGCCGTGTCAGCAAGCGCAGCCGTGGCCTGCGCCGCATGGGCACGAAGCAACGCCATGACCTGCGCATCGCCGTCAAGAACCTGCGTTACGCCACCGAAACCTTCGCGGCACTCTTTGCCGATGATCCGCGCCACGCCCGCTACCTCCGGCGCCTCGCCCGCTTCCAGGACCTGCTCGGCGTCTGCAACGATGCCGCAACCGCCAAGGCACGGCTCAATGCCGTCACAGCTACGGCTGGCGATGGCGACACCCACAACCTGCGCAAGCCCGCCCGCCGCTTCCTCGCCGCGCAGAAGAAGAAGGGCCGCAACGCCGCCGCCCAACTGAAGCGCCGCTCGCACAGGCTGGAGCGCGCCGAACCCTTCTGGCGCACCCAGCGCGCCCGGCACAACTGACTCGCCAGAGGCCCCGCCGTGCCCCGCACCCTGTTCCTCCTCCGCCACGCGAAATCATCCCGCGATGATCCGGCCATTGCCGACATCGACCGTCCGCTGAACGCCCGCGGCCGCGCCGCCGCCGCCCTGCTTGGCCAGCACCTGGCGCGAAAGGCCCTGCTGCCGCAGCGCGTGCTGTGCTCTCCGGCACTGCGCACCCGTGAGACCTGGGCCATCCTCGCCGCCGAACTGCCGTCTCCGCCGGAAACTATCCTCCGCCCCGAACTTTATGACTTCGGTGACGGCGGCCCCCTGCTCGCCTGCCTCAGGCAGCATGGCGGCGAGGCCCAGTCCGTCATGCTGGTCTCGCACAATCCGTCCTGCCACATGCTCGCCCAGCGTCTTGTGGGCGATGGCCAGGGCGCCCTCCTGCATGACCTTGCGGAAAAGTTCCCGACAGGCGCCCTGTGCATCCTCGCCTTTCCGGCCGCCGAAACCTGGAGCGATATCCGCGACGGCGAAGGCCGCCTCGTCGATTTCATCCGCCCACGTGACCTCGCTGACCGTCCGTAACGGCGCCGTTTCACCTTCGCTAACCGCCTTGCCGGAATTTCCCGGCGCCTTCGAAGCCATCACCCACATGTCGCATTTGGCTCGCCCGCGCCGCGGCCTTGCGCCTATAAACCGGGGCCATGACTGGCCAGAATCCTCTCATCGTTTTCACGCCCTCCGGCAAGCGCGGACGCTTTGCCGTGGGCACGCCTGTGCTCACCGCGGCGCGGGCGCTGGGCGTTGACATCGACTCCGTCTGCGGTGGCCGCGCCATCTGTGGCCGCTGCCAGGTGACGGTTGGCGAAGGTGACTTCGCCAAGCACGGCATCACCTCATCCGCCAGCCATGCCGGCGCCATCACCCAGGTCGAACAGCGCTATGACCGCATCAGGGGACTTGCCTCTGGCCGCCGGCTGTCCTGCCAGACGAAGATCGAAGGCGATCTCGTCATCGACGTGCCGCCCGAAAGCCAGGTGCACAAGCAGGTGGTCCGCAAGGAGGCCGACACCCGCATCATCGAACTCGATCCCGCCACCCACCTCTACTACATCGAGGTCGAGGAACCGGACATGCACAAGCCCTCCTCGGACCTGGAGCGTGTCTACAATGCCCTGAAGAAACAATGGGGTATCGAGAACCTCTCCTGCGATCTCTCAGTCATCGCCAGCCTCCAGAAGGTGCTGCGCAAGGGCGAATGGAAAATCACCTGCGCGGTCTATTCGAGGCCCCCCGGTGGCGGCAACCGCCTCGCCGCCATCTGGCCCGGCTTCCATGACAGGCTTTTCGGCCTGGCCATCGACGTGGGGAGCACCACCATTGCAGCGCATCTCACCAATCTCTCGACCGGCGAAGTCGTGTCCTCGGCGGGGCTGATGAACCCGCAGATCCGCTTCGGCGAAGACCTGATGAGCCGCGTTTCCTATGTGATGATGAACCCCGGCGGCGAACAGGAAATGACGGCCGCGGTCCGCGCCGCCCTGCAACAGCTTGCCGCCGATGTGGCGAAGCAGGCAGGCGTCGAACTCACCGACATTCTCGAAGTGGTGCTGGTCGGCAATCCCGTCATGCACCACCTGTTCCTCGGCATTGACCCGACAGAGCTTGGCGGCGCGCCCTTCGCACTTGCCACGGGCCTGCCGCTCACCTTCCCGGCCCGCGACATGGAGTTCAGCCTGAACCCCGGCGCCTGGACTTATGTGCTGCCCTGCATCGCCGGCCACGTGGGTGCGGATGCAGCGGGTGTCGTGCTGTCGGAAGCGCCGCACGAGAGTGATGAGTTCATGCTCTGCGTTGATGTCGGCACCAATGCCGAAATCGTGCTCGGAACGAAGCAGCGCCTGCTCGCCTGTTCCTCGCCCACCGGCCCTGCCTTCGAGGGCGCACAGATTTCATCGGGGCAGCGCGCCGCCCCCGGCGCCATAGAGCGCATCTGCATCAATCCGGAAACACTGGAGCCGCGCTACAAGGTCATCGGCTCCGACAAGTGGAGCGACGAGGAAGGCTTTGAGGACGAGATCGCCAGCACCGGCGTCACCGGCATCTGCGGCTCCGGCATCATTGAGGCCATCGCCGAAATGTATCTCGCCGGCATCATCAACCAGGATGGCCTGGTCGATGGCGCCATGGCGGCAAAGAACCCTGCCCGCATCGAACCGCACAAGCGCACCTTCAACTATGTCATCCGCACTCCGCGCCAGGATGGCAACGAGCCATTGATCCGCGTGACGCAGAATGACGTGCGCGCCATCCAGATGGCCAAGGCTGCGCTTTATGCGGGCGTGCGCCTGTTGATGGACAGGCTCGCCATCGACCATGTGGACAAGATCAGGCTGGCGGGCGCCTTCGGCTCCCACATCGACATGAAATACGCGATGATCCTCGGCCTCATTCCTGATTGCGACCTGGCGAAGGTGCAGTCAGCGGGCAACGCTGCCGGCACGGGTGCCCGCATCGCGCTTCTCAACAAGGGTGCCCGCGACGAGATCGAGGCGGTGGTCCGCCGCATCGAAAAAATCGAAACCGCCGTGGAACCCAAGTTCCAGCAACACTTCGTGGAAGCCATGGCCATCCCGCACAAGACGGCGGACTTCGTGAACTTGAAGAAGGTGCAGACCCT
>CAZUKI010000171.1:0-6712 GCA_964620785.1 uncultured Aestuariivirga sp. | reverse complement strand
CCACGAAGCTTTCGCCGATGAGGGCCGAGAGGCCAAGGCCCAGCAGTGTCAGGGCGAGGCCGGTCGCAACCTGGTTGGCGAGCAATGTCAGCGTCAGGAAGGCAAAGAGCAGCGCCATGGCCATGCCGGCGAGGATCGCCGTCACGATTCCAACAAAGGGATTGCCGGAGACATAGGCCCCGGCAAAGCCGCCCACGGCCCCCATGATCATCATGCCCTCGACGCCGAGATTGAGCACGCCCGAGCGTTCCGTGACGGTTTCGCCAAGGGCCGCCAGCAGCAAGGGCGTTGCCGCGGTCATGATGATGGAGAGGAGGATGAACAGCAGGTCCATGGTGCTCATGCGCTCCGGGCCGAGGATTGCGCGGTCTTTCCGCCCAGCACCAGGCGGTAGCTGATCAGCGTGTCACAGGCCAGGATGTAGAAGAGCAGGATGCCCTGGATGACGCGGGTGATCTTGTCGGGGATCTGCAGTGCGGTCTGCACCGCTTCGCCGCCGATGTAGGAAAGGGCGAGAAGCAGGCCCGCGAATATGACGCCAATGGGGTTCAGCCTGCCAAGGAAGGCGACGATGATGGCGGCAAAGCCGTAGCCCGGCGAGATCTGCGGCTGCAATTGTCCGACCACGGAGGAAATCTCGAAGGCTCCGGCCAGTCCCGCAAGCGCGCCCGACAGGAGGAAGCAGAACATGACCGTGCTCTTTTGCGAGAAGCCGGCAAAGCGTGCCGCCCGCGGCGACTGGCCGGTGACGGCAATCTCGAAGCCCTTGAGGGTGCGGCTCATCACCAGGCCAAGGGCCAGCGCAATCAGCACGGAGAGGAGCACCCCGACATGGATGCCGCTCGTCAGGTAAGGCAGCGTCTGCCAGCCCGTGAAGCTTATGGTCTTGGGGAAATTGAAGCCCATGGGATCACGCCACGGCCCGCGCACCAGATAGTCCAGGAAAAGCTGCGCCACATAGACCAGCATCAGCGAAGTCAGGATCTCGTTGGCATTGAAGCGGTTGCGCAGGGCAGCAGGGATTGCCGCCCAGAGCATGCCGCCGAAAATGCCCAACAGCAGCATGGCAAGCAGGGTCAGTGGCGACTGCCAGGCCGGAAAGAACACCGGTACGGCACCGGCCAGTATGGCACCCGCCGTCAACTGGCCTTCGGCGCCGATGTTCCAGACATTGGCCCGGTAGGCCACCGAGAGTCCGGCGCCGATGAGGATGAGGGGCGAGGCCTTCACCAGCGTCTGCTCGATCGACCAGAGCGCCGTCAGGGGCTCGATGAAATACACATAGAGCGCCATGAAGGGATTGTTGCCGCGCAGGGCGAAGATGATGGCTGCCGTGACAACAGTGAGCGCGAAGGCGATGAAGGGCGAGGCGATCGCCATGGTGGCGGAACGTTCGGGACGCTTTTCAAGCCACATGCTGTTGCACCTCATGGGCGCCCGCCATGAGCAGGCCGATCTTCTCGGCGGTCATTTCTGCTGCCGGGTGGGCTTCCGAAAGCTGGCCGCGGGACATGACGGCAATGCGGTCGGCGATCTCGAAGATCTCGTCGAGGTCCTGGCTGATCACCAGCACGGCGGAACCCTTGCGCGACAGGTCAACGAGGGCCTGGCGAATGGTAGCAGCAGCCCCGGCATCAACACCCCAGGTCGGCTGGTTGACGACAAGAATGCCGGGCTTGCGGTCAAGCTCGCGGCCCACGACGAACTTCTGCAGATTGCCACCGGACAGGGACCTCGCCTCGGGGTCGGGCTTGCCCTTGCGCACATCAAATTCCCTGATGACGCGTTCGCTGACACTGGCAGCGCCGTTCTTCTGCAAGAGGCCTGACTTCACGACCTCCCGGTCAGAGGCATGGCGGGTGAGCACGACATTGTCGGAGAGCCGGAAGCCCGGTACGGCACCATGGCCGAGGCGTTCTTCAGGCACGAAGGCCGCGCCCAGCCTGCGCCGGGCACTGACCCCGTCATGGCCGGACGGGCGGCCATCGAGCAGCAGCATGGCAGCGGCCGTGTGGCGCTCGCCGGAAATTGCGTCGAACAGTTCGCCCTGGCCATTGCCCGCAACGCCCGCGATAGCCACGACCTCGCCTGCCCTGACCTCAAGTGAAATGTTGTGGAGCGCCACCGCGAAGGGCCCGTCGGCTGCGAGGTTCAGGTGATCGAGCCTGAGCCTGACCTTGCCGTCACTGCGCTCACGCGGGGTGTGGACGACATGGATGTCACCGCCGACCATGAGGCGTGCGAGGCTCGCTGCCGTTTCCTTGCGCGGATCGACATGGGCCACGACCTTGCCGTGGCGGAGAATGGTCGCGGAATGGCAGAGACGCTTCACCTCCTCGAGGCGATGGCTGATATAGATGACGGCACAGCCTTCGGCGGCGAGCCGCTCCAGCACCTTGAAAAGCTGTTCCGCCTCCTGCGGCGCCAGCACCGCCGTCGGCTCGTCCATGATGAGCAGCTTCGGCTCCTGCAGCAGGCAGCGGACAATTTCGATGCGCTGGCGCTCGCCAACCGAGAGATCGGCCACTGTTGCCGCCGGTTCGAGCGGCAGGCCGTAATCCTTCGAGACACGGGCAATCTTCTCGGAAAGGCTGGCGAGATCGAATGCGCCCGGCATGGCGAGGGCAATGTTCTCGGCAACCGTCAGGGCCTCGAACAGCGAGAAATGCTGGAAGACCATGCCGATGCCGAGCTTGCGGGCCGCAGCGGGGTTCTGCACCACGATTGTCTCGCCCAGCCAGCGGAAGCTGCCAGAGGTCGGTTGCAGGGCGCCATAGATCATTTTCACGAGGGTTGATTTGCCGGCGCCATTTTCGCCGAGGAAGGCGTGGATCTCCCCCGGCTTGACCCTGAGGGTGACATCATCATTGGCGCGCAGCGTGCCGAATACCTTGACGATGTTGAGCGCCTCGAGAAGATATGCGCCCTTTTTCGCCGCGGCATCACTCATGGGCTACCCCATTTGCTGCTGGGAAGGACAGGTTCTGCCGGGGCGGCGGCCAGAAGTGCCTCATGCAGCATGAGGCATTGCGCGGCAGTCGCCGCTGCAATTGCCGCCGGTTCCTTTGACGTGATGCCACCCATGCCGATGGGACAGATGAGCGCCTTCACACGCGCCGCGTCAACCCCTGCCTCAAGCAGGCGCTTCTCGAAGCGGGCGCGCTTGCTGGCACTGCCGATCAGTCCCACATGGGCAATGGCCGGATTGCGCAGGGCCGCATCGGTGATGGCAAGGTCGAGGGCGTGGGAATGGCTCATCACGAAGGCGAGGCTGTGGGCGGGCGCATCCGCCAGTATGGCCTCTGGCGCCGGGCCGGCGTGAAGTGTCACAGTCTCGGGCACATAGCGGGGAAAGGCATTGGGGCGCGGGTCGGACCAGCGCAGCGCAAAGGGCAGCGGTGCGAGGGCCAGAACGAGAGCCCGCCCGACATGGCCAGCGCCAAACAGGAAGAGCGTGCGGCGCAGGTCACCGAAATGTTCGACAAGCGCAAGGCCTGGAATCCTGCCTGCAATCTCGAAGGGCCCCTCGCCTTCGCGGCTGGCCCATTGCCTGACCTGCGGCAGCGACGAGGCATCGAAGACTTCCGTTACCAATGTGACGCGGCCACCGCAGCACTGGCCGAGATCAGGGCCCAGCGCGTGGCGCGTCACCGCCGCGCCAACCGGACGGCCCAGTGCCTTCTGGGCGGTGGCCATGGCCTTCCATTCCAGTGTGCCGCCACCGATGGTTCCGAGATAGCCATCCGGTGTGACGATCATGCGGGCGCCCGCCTCGCGTGGCGTGGAACCTTCCACATGCGCAACCGTCACCATGGCGGCCGTGCCGTGGGCCTCGAGGCTGTGCAGGATGGTGGGCCAGCACTTCATGGGGCCATGCCCTGCACGGCCCGCAGGATGGCCTCCGGGGTGGCAGGTGCCACGAGGTCCGGTATGCGCCCCGGCTTCAGGCTTGCGATGGCATTGAAGATCGCCGCCCACACCGAGATGCCCAGCATCAGGGGCGGTTCGCCCACGGCCTTTGAACGATAGATCGTGTCCTCGCGGTTCCGTCCCGACTTGAAAAGCTCGACGCGGAAATCCTCGGGCACATCGGAAGCGCAAGGGATCTTGTAGGTTGATGGCGCATGGGTGCGCAGGCGTCCCTCGCCGTCAAAGACCAGTTCCTCGGTGGTGAGCCAGCCCATGCCCTGCACGAAGGCGCCCTCGACCTGGCCCATGTCGATCGCCGGATTGAGCGAGGTTCCGACATCATGGAGAATGTCCACGCGATCGACCTTCATTTCGCCGGTCCATGTATCAATCGTCACTTCGGAGCAGGCAGCACCATAGGCAAAATAGAGGAAGGGGCGACCCTTGGCTGCCTCGCGGTCCCAGTTGACCTTGGGCGTTGCATAATAGCCGGTCGATGACAGCGAAATGCGCGCCATGTGGCATTTGCGGGCAAGCTCGGCAAAGGCGATGCTTTCATTGCCGATGATGACCCTGCCACCTTCGAAGCGAATGCGCGATCTCGGCGTCTTCCATTCCTTGGCGGCGTATTCCAGCATTCGCGCCTTGATGGTGGCGGCGGCCTGTTTTGCCGCCATGGCGTTGAGGTCGGTTCCCGACGAGGCCGCGGTCGGCGAGGTGTTGGGCACCTTGCCGGTGGTGGTGGCGCTGATCCGCACCATGTCGGTGGCGATGCCGAACTCGCGGGCCACCACCTGCGCCACCTTGATGTAGAGGCCCTGGCCCATCTCGGTGCCACCGTGATTCAGATGCACCGAACCATCGGTATAGACATGGACCAGCGCGCCGGCCTGGTTGAGGTGCGTGAGCGTGAAGGAAATGCCGAACTTCACCGGAGTCAGCGCCAGGCCCTTCTTCAGGATGGAGTTTGCCGCGTTGAAGGCGGCGATGGCCTTGCGGCGCTTGCGATAGCCGGATGACGCCTCGAGGCTTTCGATCACTTCAAGGGCAATGCTGTCCTCGACCTTCATGCCATAGGGCGTGATATCGCGGCCCTTGCCGTAAAGATTGCGCTTCCGCACATCGAGGGCATCGAGGCCGCGCGAAATGGCGATCACCTCCATCATGTGCTCGGCAAAGAGCATGCCCTGCGGACCGCCAAAGCCACGGAAGGCCGTGTTGGACACAGTGTTGGTGAACAGGCGGCGCGAGGCAATGTTCACAGCCGGATAGAAATAGGCATTGTCGGCGTGGAACATGGTGCGGTCATTGACGCCGAGACTGAGATCGGCGGAACAGCCGCAGCGCGCGAGAAACTCCACATCGACGGCCTTCAGCCTGCCGCTGCGATCGAAGCCCATGTCATAGCGGACGCGGAAGTCATGGCGCTTGCCGGTCATGATCATGTCGTCGTCGCGGTCGAGGCGGCACTTGGCAGGCCTGCCCGTCACATGGGAGGCCAATGCGGCAAGGGCCGCCCATTGTGCGGCCTGGCTTTCCTTGCCGCCGAAGCCGCCGCCCATGCGTCGGCACTCGCAGGTGATCATGGCATCGGGCACCTTGAGCATCCTGGCGATGATGTGCTGCACCTCGGTCGGATGCTGGGTGGAGGAAAGCACCAGCATGCAGCGGGCTTCCTCGGGATAGGCAGCCGATACCTGGCCCTCGAGGTAGAAATGCTCCTGACCGCCGATCAGCAAGCCAGCCTCGAGGCGATTGGGCGATGCCTTCAGGGCCTTTTGCACGTCACCCCGGCCATAGCCGTAGGGCGGCAGCACATCATCATCCTTGCTGGCCAGCGCATCATCGACGCTGACAGCCGGCGGAACAGTGGCAATCTCGATCCTGGCAAGGCGGGCAGCGCGGCGGGCGGCCTCGCGCGTTTCAGCGACCACGGCAAACACCACCTGTCCGTGGAAGATGATCTCGCCATCGGCCAGGATAGGGTCGCCGCCTGTCGATGGGCTGGCATCATTGAGGCCCGGAATGTCACTTGCCGTCAGGACGGTGACAACGCCGGGATAGGTCTTGACCGCCGAGAGATCGACGGACCTGATCCGTCCCCTGGCGCCATCCTTCGCATAGCCCGGGGCGACATGCAGCATGCCTTCCGGTTCGAGGAGATCGTCGATGTAGGGTGCGGCCCCGCGCACATGCAGGGCGGCGCTGTCATGGGCCAGCGCTTCTCCCGTTTCGCCATGTCCGGCCTGTCGTGAACGCGGCGCCATCAGGCAGCCTTTCCGCGCTGGCCGACGACACGGGTGCCGGGGCGCGTACCATTACGCGTGACAGTGTGTTGTGCGGCGACCTCGGTCAGCGCCTTGCGCAACAGTGCTTTCGCCACGTCAAGGCGATAGGCGGCGCTGGCGCGCATGTCGGAGAGCGGTGTGAAGTCCTGGGCGATGGCGGCAATCGCCTCGTCCCAGGTTTCCGGCCGGTCGAGATGGATGGTCATGGCCGCTGCCTCGGCATGGGAAGCGCATTTGGGTGTTGCCGCCATGCCGCCGAAGGCGATGCGCGCCTCGCTCACGTCGCGCTCGTCGAGGGTGAAGCGGAAGGCGGCCATCACGGCGGAGATGTCCTGGTCGAAACGCTTCGAGATCTTGTAGGCGCGGAAGTGATCGTTCTTCTTGAGGCGCGGAATATCGATGCGCCAGACAAGCTCGCCCGGCAGGCGGTCCTGCTTGCCATAGGCGATGAAGAAATCCTCGAGCGGCAGCACGCGTTCACTGTCGCGCTGGCGGAGCGTGACGGTGGCGCCGAG
>CAZUKI010000170.1:0-6734 GCA_964620785.1 uncultured Aestuariivirga sp. | reverse complement strand
TGCCGCGCGGCCGCGCCAGCCGTGCCGCGACCACCTCCGGCGCAAGGTCCGGCTTGAGATCGATGCTGATGCGGCGCGTCCCATGCAGTGCGGCGCTGAGGGCATAGATCGCCCCGCCTTCAATGCCGTCACTGGCCAGCATCAACTCGCCGCGGGCCGTGACACCGTCGCAGGTGACGGAGACGTTCTTGATGGGTGTTCCGGCGAATTTTTCGGCAAAGCCGGGATTCCACGTCACAGGCTGGCGGACATTGGAAGCCCGGAACGGCTGCACCGCGATGCCTGACTTTTCGAACCGGGCGCGCCATGTGCCTGTCGAGCCGAGTTCCGGCCAGCTTGCACCGCCGAGCGCCAGCACTGTTGGCGCTTCGTCAAGGCCCTGCCATTCCTCGCCGAGGCGCAGTTCGACTTTCAGTGCATCGAGCCTGCGCAGCCAGGCCCGCAGCACCGGCGATGCCTTCATGCAGCGTGGAAAGACGCGCCCCGACGTGCCGACGAATGTCTCGATGCCAAGCCCGTGACACCAGCCGCGCAGGGCTTCTGGCGGAAAGGCGCGGATGGCGGGTTCCAGCCTCCTTCGCGCCGCGCCATAGCGCGTCAGCAGTTTTTCAAGCGGCTCGGAATGCGTGAGGTTGAGGCCGCCCCTCCCCGCCAGCAGGAACTTGCGGGCCGGGGACGCATGGTGGTCGATGATGGTGACGCGAACGCCCGCCTCCGCCAGCACTTCAGCCGCGGCAAGCCCCGCCGGTCCCGATCCCACGACAGTGACGCGCAAGGCCTACTCCAGTCGCGC
Source organism: uncultured Aestuariivirga sp. (assembly GCA_964620785.1). Lineage (GTDB taxonomy): Bacteria > Pseudomonadota > Alphaproteobacteria > Rhizobiales > Aestuariivirgaceae > Aestuariivirga. The sequence continues at coordinate 5,941 of CAZUKI010000170.1, read as the reverse complement.
CGGAAAACCGGGGGCGCGCAGGTCAGTGCCGAGCTTGTCTTCCAGGAGCTTGGCGATCTGCGTTGATTGCGCCGCACCGCCATAGGCCGCCTTGCCCACTTTGAAGGTCTCGAAGGTCTTCTCGGCAAGATCCAGCGGCACGCCGAACTCCCGGCCGAAATTCATGGCGAAGCCCAGGTCCTTGAGCGCCAGGTCCATGGTGAAGGCGATGTCATAGCTGCCGTTGAGAATGAGCTGGCCTTCGGTCTCATGCACGAAGCTGGTGCCGCTCGAGGCACTGATCGCTTTCCATGCCTGCCCGAGGTCAAGCCCGCCACGCTTTGCCAGCATCAGGGCTTCAGCATCGGCCACCAGGTGGATGAAGGCCAGCATGTTGGTGATGACCTTGATGACTGCCGCCGCGCCGATGGGGCCCATGTGGAAGATGCGGTTGCCGATCGCCTCCAGCGCCTTGCGATGTTCGGCAAAGAGTGCCGCATCGCCGCCCACCAGCACGGTGATCTCGCCGCGCGCCGCCAGATGCACGCCACCTGTCACCGGCGCTTCCAGCACCTCGATGCCCTTTGCCTTTGCGAGTTCCGCAAGGCGCAGCATCTCGTCGCGGCCGTTGGTGGAATTCTCGATCCATGTCCCGCCGCGCTTCAGGCTGGTAAGGATTTCCGCCAGCACCTTCTCGGAAATGGCAGGCGACGGCAGGCAGGTAAAGACATGATCGACCTGCCCTGCAAGCTCAGCCGGGGTTGCAGCCCAGGTGGCGCCGGCCTTGATGTGCCGTTCGGCAAGGCCCCTGTCGAGGTCGCTCACCACCACCTCGAAGCCGTTGCGGATGAGGCTCATGGCAATGTGGCCGCCGAGATTGCCGAGGCCGATGTATCCGTAGCGCATATGCCGCCTTCTCCTTCACCCCGAGGCGGCCCGAAGGCGCCCTCGCAGGGTATGTTTCATGAACATGCTTCGAGGCATTGCGTCGCAATGCACCTCAGCATGAGGTTTGATGTTAGCGGACGGGATCTGGGTTCATTTCGAGGTGCAGGTTCTTGCCGGTGTAGGGCAACGACTCTGCCACCTTCTCGTCAAGCTCGACGCCAAGCCCCGGCTCTGTTGGCGGGATCACATAGCCCGCCTCCCAGCGGATCGGCTTCTTCAGCAGCCTGGCGTGAATGCCGCCCCAGGTCTCGATGCTTTCGAGGATCAGGAAATTCGGCAGCGTCGCCGAGAAGTGGACATTGGCCGCACCTTCGATCGGCCCGGCGTAGAGATGCGGTGCGATCTGGCAATGATAGGTTTCCGCCATCGCCGCCACTTTCTTCGCTTCCATGAGCCCACCGATGCGCCCCAGCGCCATCTGCAGGATCGACGCCGCGCGGCATTCCAGCACGCGGGCAAATTCATATTTGGTGGTGAGCCTCTCGCCCGTTGCGATCGGAATGGAAGTGGCCCGCGCCACCAGCGCCATGTCTTCCGGTTTTTCGGGTGGTGTCGGCTCCTCGAACCAAAGAGGATCATAGGGCTCGATCGCCTTGGCAAAGCGGATGGCGCCAGACGGCGTGAACTGCCCATGCGTGCCGAACAGAAGATCAGCCTTGGTCCCCACCGCCTCGCGCATCAGCTTGCAGAACTTGGCGCACAGCGCAATCGACTCGAGCGAGGGCTGGCGCGGATCAAAGGCGGAATAAGGTGCAGCCGGATCGAACTTGATGCCGGTGAAGCCCATGGCGGCATAATCGGCGGCCCGCTGTGCCGAGTCTTCTGCATTCCAGAAGATCGAGGAGTCCTGCCCCTTCTTCGGATCGGGATAGATGTAGGTGTAGCTCCGGAGCTTCTCATGCACGCGCCCGCCCATGAGATTGTAAACCGGCTGGCCGAGCGCCTTGCCCTTGATGTCCCACAGCGCAATCTCAAGCCCCGACAGCACCCCCATCATCGAAAGGTCGGGGCGCTGCGTGAAGCCAGAGCCATAGGCGCGCCGCCAGATCTTCTCGATGTCGAAGGGACTCTGCCCCAGCACATAGCGTTCGAACACATCCTCGATCATCATGACCATGGGCTTTGGCCCGAAGCTGGCGCCATAGCATTCGCCGTAACCCACAATGCCGTTCGAGGTGGTGAGCTTCACGAAGGTGAAATAGCGTCCGCCCCATTCACCATCCGGCACGCCGACGATGAAGGTCTTCAGGTCAGTAATTTTCATGTGTTCTCCCTCTGGCCTGAGTTTGGCAAATCCGCTCATACTAGGAAAGGTGACTTGGGAGGCCACTGGGTGAATTTTGATTACATCATTGTCGGCGCCGGCTCGGCGGGCTGCGTGCTGGCCAACCGGCTGACCGAGAACGGCCGCCATTCGGTGCTGCTGCTCGAGGCGGGAGGGACCGACCAGCGCTTCTTCGTCCAGATGCCGCTTGGCTATGGCAAGACCTTCTATGACCCCGCCGTGAACTGGATGTATGCCGCCGAACCCGACCCCGGCCTCAACGGCCAGCGCGATCACTGGCCGCGCGGCAAGCTGCTCGGCGGTTCAAGCTCGATCAACGCCATGGTCTATATCCGCGGCCACCGCGACGATTACGAAGGCTGGAAGGCGGCGGGAAACACGGGCTGGGGCTGGGATGATGTGCTGCCCGTCTTCAAGGCCATGGAGGACACCGAAGGTGGTGCCAGCGACTGGCGCGGCGCCGGTGGGCCCGTCCATGTCACTGACCCGACCAACGCAGTCCACCCGCTGACCCGGAGCTACATCGCCGCCTGCGAGAAATTGGGACTTGCCTACAACCGCGACTTCAACGGCCCCGATCAGGAAGGCGTTGGCGTCTATCAGCTCACCACGAAAGACGGCCGCCGCCTCAGCGCCGCCCGGGCCTTCCTGCGCCCCGCCATGGCGCGCCAGAACCTCAAGGTCATCACCGGCGCCCTTGTCACCCGGATCAATTTCCAGGGCCGGAAGGCAAGTGGCGTCACCTTTCGCATCAACGGCAAGGACAGCGACGTTCAAGCATCACGTGAAGTGATCCTCGCAGGTGGCGCCATCAACTCACCGCAGCTTCTCGAACTGTCGGGGATCGGCCCTGCCGCTGTACTGAAGGCGCAAGGGATTTCCGTGCTGCAGGATCTCGCCCATGTCGGCGAGAACCTCGAGGACCATCTCGGCCTCAACTATACCTATCGCATGACCGTTCCGACGCTGAACGACGAGCTGCGCCCCTGGTGGGGAAAGCTCAAGGCGGGCCTGCAATATCTCCTGCTGCGCTCCGGCCCGCTCAGCCTGTCGATCAATCACGGCGGCGGCTTCTTCAAAACTGATCCGTCCTACACGCGTCCCAACATGCAGCTCTACATGCAGGCTTTCTCGACCCTGCTGCCAAAGGCGGGGGAACGGCCGATCCTGTCACCCGACCCTTTCTCCGGCCTGTCGCTTGGCCTGTCCAATTGCAGGCCGACGGCCCGCGGCCGACTGCACATCCAATCGCCGGACCCCACCGTGCAGCCGCGCATCACGCCCAATGCCTATGGCACCGATGAAGATGTCCGCGAGATGCTGGCGGCGGTGAAGTTCCTGCGCCGCATCGCCGCCGCCGAACCTTTGAAGTCACTGATCGCCGAGGAACTGCGCCCCGGCCCCGCCGTGCAATCAGATGCCGACCTGATCCATGATTTCAAGCAGCGCAGCGGCACGGTCTATCACCCCTCCTGCACCTGCCGCATGGGCCCCGATGCAACGCTCGCCGTGGTCGATGCCAGCCTGCGCGTCCACGGCGTTGCGGGGCTTCGAGTCTGCGATGCTTCGGTCTTTCCCAATCTCATCGCGGGCAACACCAATGCCCCGGCCATGATGGTGGGTTGGAAAGGCGCTGAGCTGATTCTCAGGGATGTGCGCTAGGAGGAAGGCCCTCTAATGGGAGGTGACGAGGCACTTGCGCTCGACACCCGTATAGGAGCGGTAGGTCCCGGTTTCCCGATTGAAGGAGGCGTATTTCTTTTCGCAGTAATCAAGCCAGGCGACCGAGCCGACCTTGAGTCTTGCCTTCTTGCTGGTTGTTGGCTGAGCCGGGTCGTTGTTCAGGTCAACCTCGGCAAGGCTCACGGACTCCTCAGTGGGGGCCGGCTCAATGGCTTCCGCAGGCTTCGGCTTGGCTTTCGCCTTGGCCACCTTCTGCGGCTTGGCCTTCACTTCCGGCGCGGCGAAGGTGAACTGGGCGAGGCAGGATTTCTCGGCGTCGGCATAGCGCTGCTGCCAGAAGGGCGTGTCGCGCTGGGTCTGGTCTGCAAAATCGATGGCATAGGCCTTGCAATAGTCTGCAGGGGCCGCACCCGCCTCGGGGGCAGCCAGGGGGGCGACAAGCCACAGGGCCATGGCGCCAAATACGCAACGCCGGTACATGCGCTCACTCCTCGATCTCACCTTGAGCGGCAAAATTTAACCACCCAATTGTGGCGATGAAACGGATTCAATAAGGCGAATCAAAGTAGGCGGCCAGTGTCATGACGTAGATATTGACGGCCACCGTCTTGCCCTGGCCGAGGGGGTAATCCTCGCGTTTCAGCTTGGCATCCATGCCGATGCGGCGGGCCAGCCGGGCCGAGGCATCATTGTCCGCCATGACCTTGCACCACAGCGACTGGGCCTTGAGGCGCTCGAATCCGATGGCCAGCAGCGCCCTGCCGATTTCGGTGCCAAGCCCCATGGACCACATGGCCGGGTGAACGCCCCAGCCCAGTTCGAAGCTGCCATTGCCGTGCGATACGATGAAACCGTCGCCCACCACTTCGCTGGACGACTTTTCCTCGGCCGCAAGGTGGTAAATCTGCCGTCGCGCATCGTTCCGGGCCGCCACCTGCCGTGCCACGAACTCCCTGACCATGCTTTCGTTGCGCAGGCGGTGCGTGATGTGGCGCTGGTAACGCGGTTGCGTCATGAACCCGGCAAGTTCGCCGGCGTCCCCATGTTCAATTTCACGCAGGATGAGATGCGGAGTTTCGACCGGCCTGATGGCAAGAACAGTTCCCATGACGCTGAGACTAGCTTTGCTTTCCCGCGAGCGCCAGACCGAAATCCACAGCTGCCATGCAAGCCGGAATTGCATTGCAGAAACAATGAGGCCCCGGCAGTGGCGTACTGCGCGGGGCCGTTCGGCATTCAAGCCGCTGGATTTCGATCCATCACTTTGCGCGGGTGCAGACCCGCGCAGCAAAAAAATTCAGCCAATTGGGAAAAACAAGCCAAACTATGCAGGTGGTTTCATTTTTCGAGACCTCTCTGCTTGCCACATGAATGTAACAATGCGACAGGCATTCTTCAAATCACAATGACGGTCAGCAATTGTGACGAATGCCTGGAAAGCCGGGACTTGTGGCGCTGTGGATAATTGTTTAGAACAATTCTAAATACAAAACCAGATCAAGTGCGGAGTGTGAAATGAACAAGATGGACGCGAACCCGGTTGGCAAGTGCCCCGTCGTGCATACCAGTGTCGGCGTGCGCTCGAATCGTGACTGGTGGCCGAACCAGTTGAACCTCAGGCTGCTCCACCAGAACTCCTCGCTCTCCAATCCGATGGGCAAGAAGTTCAATTACGCGAAGGAGTTCAAGAAGCTTGATTACAAGGCTCTGAAGAAAGACCTGAACAAGCTGATGACTGATTCACAGGAGTGGTGGCCCGCCGACTTCGGCCACTATGGCCCGTTCTTCATCCGCATGGCCTGGCATGCCGCTGGCACCTATCGCACCGGTGATGGCCGCGGCGGCGCAGGTTCCGGCCAGCAGCGCTTCGCGCCGCTCAATTCCTGGCCCGACAACGCCAACCTCGACAAGGCGCGCCGCCTGCTCTGGCCGATCAAGCAGAAATACGGCCGCAAGATCTCGTGGGCCGACCTGATGATCCTGGCCGGCAACGTCGCGCTGGAGTCCATGGGCTTCAAGACCTTCGGTTTCGCAGGTGGCCGCGCC
>CAZUKI010000169.1:4463-6772 GCA_964620785.1 uncultured Aestuariivirga sp. | reverse complement strand
GGATGGTGGAGCCAGGCGGAATCGAACCGCCGACCTCTTGCATGCCATGCAAGCGCTCTACCAACTGAGCTATGACCCCTTATCCATCCTGCAAGGCACCTGTTTGGTGACAGGTGCTGGCGGCCCTTGTCGTGCCACCTCTCGAAAACGGGCCGGAACCTAGTGCGGCACCGGGCCCTGATCAAGCAAATCTTTGCCAGCCGCGCATGCAGCCGGCGCGAGACTTAATTCTCGTCCTCGTTCTCCTTGTCGGAGCCGCCTTCGATGAGGTCGGACATGTTACCGCCCTCCTCTTCCTCTTCCACAAGGAAAGTATCATCTTCTTCGGCGTTGTCGTCGTTGGCCTCTTCGCCGAGATCGACATCCTCGATGCCGGCGGTCTCGTCGTCGTCCTTGCCGCCCTCCTCGACGTCTTCGAGGCTGACGAGTTCGACATCATTGGCATCGGCCTCTTCCGTCTGCTCGGTTTCGCGGGGCTTCGGTGCAGCCACAGGGGCCGTGCCCGGATATTCCGTCTTGGACGGCAGGATTGACTGGGCAATGAAGCTCGTGCCGCATTTCGGGCAGGTGATCGGATCCTTCAGCAGATCATAGAAGCGCGCCGCACAATTGGGGCACGTGCGCTTTGTGCCAAGTTCGGCACTGACCATGGCATTACCTCTCTGGAAAATGACTGGGAATGGGCGGCTCATGCCACGGTCCGGCGGGATTGTCAAAAGGCCCGGAAAGGGCCCTCGGGGGCTGCGGCGTGACGTGCATGGGATGGCCGCTGGGCGGGGCGACCCGCCATGGCATGAACGAGGCAGCCCAAGGCAGTTGCCATATCTGGTTGCAATGTCCCGGTGGCTTGCCGAGCGCCATGCGGCATGTGACAGGTCAAGGTGACAGGCCATGGCACAGCGTGTATCGGAGGGGCCGCCAACTTCGATTTCAACACAGAGCCCATGCCCGAGACCTCCCACACCACCTCGCCGAAACCCCTGGTTTCCCGCAAATCCAAGGGCTTGCAGGGCCGAATTACCGTCCCCGGCGACAAGTCCATGTCGCACCGCAGCCTCATGCTGGGGGCCGTTGCCGATGGCGAGACCGTGGTTGAGGGCCTGCTCGAGGCAGAAGATGTGCTCAACACCGCCAAGGCCATGAAAGCCCTGGGAGCGGGCGTCGAGAAGGATGGCGCCGGCCGCTGGCATGTCAGGGGTGTGGGCGTCGGCAAGTTGCGTTCGCCCGCGGCACCACTGGACTTCGGCAATTCCGGCACCGGTGTCAGGCTGGCCATGGGATTGATGGCGACGACAGGCCTGAGCGCCCGCTGTGTAGGCGATGCCTCCCTGTCACGCAGGCCCATGGGCCGGGTGACCAAACCACTGGCGCTGTTCGGCACGCGTTTCGAGGCCGCGGAAGGTGACAGGCTTCCGCTCACCCTCCACGGCGTGGGCGATGCCAGGGCCATCAGCTACGAACTTCCCGTGGCCTCCGCCCAGGTGAAGTCGGCGGTGCTGCTTGCCGGCCTCAATGCCACCGGCGCAACCACCGTCATCGAGAAAACCCCGACCCGTGACCACACCGAGCGCATGCTGCGCGCCTTCGGCGCAAAGATCAGCACACGGATCATTGACGGCGCAACGCACATTGCCGTCGAGGGCAGGAATCCTCTGTCCGGCCAGGCCATCGCCATCCCGGGTGATCCCTCGTCCGCTGCCTTTCCCATGGTGGCGGCCATCATCACCGAAGGCTCGGATATCACCATCGGCAATGTCATGCTGAACCCGACACGCACCGGCCTCATTCTCACCTTGCAGGAGATGGGCGCCGACATCACCGTCGAGAACCGCCGCAGCGCCGGCGGCGAGGACGTGGGCGACATCAGGGTGAAGTTCTCGCGCCTTCATGGCGTGCGCGTTCCTCCCGAGCGTGCGCCCTCGATGATCGACGAATACCCCATTCTCTCCGTGGCCGCGGCCTTTGCCGAGGGCACCACCCGCATGGAGGGCCTCGGCGAACTCCGCGTCAAGGAAAGTGACCGTCTCGCGGCTGTCGAAGCCGGCCTGCAGGCCAATGGCGTTGCCACCCATTCCGGGCCGGACTGGCTGGAGGTTCACGGCGGTGGCGCCCCGGGCGGCGGCAAGGTTACGACCCATATGGATCACCGCATCGCCATGTCCTTCATTGTCATGGGGCTCGCCTCGCGCATCCACACGACAGTTGATGACGCAACCTTCATTGACACGAGCTTCCCTGGCTTCGCCGATCTGATCAACGGCCTGGGTGCGCGGGTTTCGCCCGCGTGATCCGCACATGATCATCGCGGT
>CAZUKI010000169.1:0-4363 GCA_964620785.1 uncultured Aestuariivirga sp. | reverse complement strand
CTCGAGACAGTCATGGACGAGATGATCAGGAGGGATGAGCGCGATGCCAGCCGCACCACGGCACCGACGCGGCCTGCTGCCGATGCCATCCTTGTCGATACCTCGGACCTCGAGCGCGACGAGGTCCTCCACCTCGTACTGGACGTGATCGCCAGCCAGCACAAAGGTTAACGGCGCCGCTACATTCCGGAGAGTGCCGGTTCTGCTTGCACCGCCAGGGGTGATGGGCTATCAGCCGCCAGTCTCGAGGCCGGGCCACTTTATTGCCCGGATGAAACGGGGTGCCACAATGCGGGCGCCTCAAACGGTTTCGGGAAGACCATTGTGATTGCCTCGTGCACGATGCTGCTTCCGGAACGCCCTTAACCCAATCCTGCCCGTGACGTGTGGCCGAGGCCCCGCCGGCAGGTGAAGCACCCCCAGACAACTCGTGCATCTGGCCGGCAGGCAAAACCTCGCCAGGCAGTGAATGCGCCGGAACTCCGGACTTGCTTCGCAAGGAAAACATCCCATGGCGAAATCCGCCGTTTCCATGAACCCGACCCGTGATGACTTCATGTCTCTCCTCGAGGAGAGCTACTCCGACCGCCCCGTGGCCGAAGGCCAGGTGGTCAAGGGCAAGGTTCTGGCCATCGAAAACGAACTGGTCATCATCGACGTCGGCCTCAAGACCGAAGGCCGCGTCGCACTCAAGGAATTCACGCCGCCCGGCAAGGACGCCACCATCAAGGCCGGCGACACTGTCGAAGTTTATCTCGAGCGCATCGAAAATGCCCTCGGCGAGGCCGTTCTGTCGCGCGACAAGGCTCGCCGCGAGGAAGCCTGGACCCGTCTTGAGGAAGTGTCCAACAAGGGTGAACGCGTTGATGGCGTCATCTTCGGCCGCGTCAAGGGTGGCTTCACCGTTGATCTCGGCGGTGCCGTGGCCTTCCTTCCGGGTTCGCAGGTTGACGTCCGCCCGATCCGTGACGTGGGTCCGCTGATGCATGTCTCGCAGCCCTTCCAGATCCTCAAGATGGATCGCCGCCGCGGCAACATCGTTGTTTCGCGCCGCGCCATCATGGAGGAAACCAGGGCCGAGCAGCGCTCGGAGCTGGTCCAGAACCTCGCCGAAGGCCAGGTCGTGGACGGCGTGGTCAAGAACATCACCGACTACGGTGCCTTCGTGGATCTGGGCGGCATCGACGGCCTGCTCCATGTCACCGACATTGCTTGGAAGCGCGTGAACCATCCTTCCGATGTCCTGTCGGTTGGCCAGACCGTCAAGGTCCAGATCATCCGCATCAACCCCGAAACCCAGCGCATTTCGCTTGGCATGAAGCAGCTCGACAAGGATCCATGGGATGTCGTGATCGAGAAGCTCGCGGTTGGCTCCAGGGTCAAGGGCAAGGTCACCAACATCACCGACTACGGCGCCTTCGTGGAGCTTGAGGATGGTGTCGAGGGCCTGATCCACGTCTCGGAAATGTCGTGGACCAAGAAGAACGTGCACCCCGGCAAGATCCTTTCCACCTCGGAAGAAGTGGAAGTGCAGATCCTCGAGATCGATCCGGCCAAGCGGCGCATCTCGCTGGGCCTCAAGCAGGTCCAGAACAATCCGTGGGACTCCTTCGCCACCCGTCATCCGAAGGGATCGGTGGTCGAGGGCGAAGTCAAGAACATGACCGAATTCGGCCTGTTCATCGGCCTCGATGGCGACGTCGACGGCATGGTCCATCTCTCGGATCTGGACTGGAAGCGTCCTGGCGAAGACGCCATCAAGGACTTCAAGAAGGGCGATGTCGTGAAGGCTGTCGTTCTTGACGTCGACAAGGAGAAGGAACGCATCTCCCTCGGCATCAAGCAGCTCTCCGGCGATCCCATCAAGTCCTCCGGCACCTTCCGCAAGGGCGACAAGGTGACCTGCGAGGTGATGAAGGTCGAGGACGGTGGTCTTGAAGTCAGGATCTCTGGCACCGATCTCACCGCCTACGCCAAGCGCGGCGACCTTGCCCGTGACCGTGGCGAGCAGCGCACCGAGCGCTTTGCCGTGGGTGAGAAGTTCGACGCGATCATCACGCTGTTCGATGCCAAGGCCCGCAAGATCAATGTCTCGATCAAGGCACTTGAGATCGCCGACGAGCGCGAGGCCGTGGCTCAGTATGGCTCCTCGGATTCGGGTGCTTCGCTGGGTGACATCCTCCAGGCTGCCCTGAAGAAAAAGGAAGACAGCGAGTAAGTTTCAGAAAAATTGAAACGAGGGCGCTGGCCGGAACGTGTTCCGGCCAGTTGCTTTTTGTGCTAGCTTTTTTCAATGACTGCTTCCGACATTGATCACATCATCAACCACCTGAGCCTGAAGAAAAGCAGGAACAGGTGGCGCTGGCTTGCCCTGGTCCTGTTCGTGCTGGCGCTCGTCGCGCTCTTTGCGCGCTGGGACAAGGTGCCGACGGCCACGGACCATGTTGCACGCCTCACCGTGTCGGGGCTCATCACCGGAAGCGACACGCAGTTGCAGCTCCTCAAGGACATCGCTGACTCGACCGCGGCACGCGCACTCATCGTGCGCATCGACAGCCCCGGCGGCACGACAGCGGGGTCAGAGGCACTCTATGAGGAAATCCGCAAGGTGGCCGCCAAAAAACCGGTGGTCGCCGTCATGGATACGGTCGCCGCATCCGGCGGCTACATCACCGCACTTGCCACAGATCGCATTTTCGCGCGCGGCAACACCATCACCGGTTCGATCGGCGTCATCTTTTCATATCCGGAAGTCTCGGGCCTCCTGAACACCCTCGGCGTGCGCATGGAGGAACTGAAATCCGGGGAACTGAAGGCCGAGCCGTCGCCTTACCGTCCGGCCTCCGAAAAGGCCAAGCAGGTTTCCATGGAACTGATCATGGACGGCTTCGCCTGGTTCAAGGGACTGGTCTCGGAGCGGCGCAAGCTTTCGCCTGAGCGCACCGACGTCCTGTCGGATGGCCGGGTCTATTCCGGTCGTCAGGCTCTCAAGGAGGGTCTGATCGACGCCATCGGTGGCGAGGAGGAGGCCATGGCTTGGCTGGTGTCGGAAAAGAAGATCCCCGCCGGTTTGAAGGTCGAGGACTGGCGCCCGCCCCAGCCCTGGTTTGAAAGCGCCATCGGCGTATCGATTCGCGGCACAATCCTGAGTAGCCTGGGCCTTTCACCCTTGCAGGAAGTGGTTGATCGCTCACGCCTTGACGGCTTGCTTGCCCTTTGGCACCCTTCCTTCACCAACACCCAGGCAGAGTGAGGCCGATTCATGATCAAGTCTGAACTCGTGCAGAAGATTGCCGACAAGAACCCCCATCTCTATCACCGCGACGTCGAGCGCATCGTCAACAAGGTGCTGGATGAGATCGTTGACGCCATGCGCCAGGGTTCCCGGGTGGAACTGAGGGGCTTCGGCGCCTTTTCGGTCAAGTCGCGTGATGGCCGCACCGGCCGCAACCCGCGCACCGGTGAAAGCGTTGCGGTCATCCCGAAGAAGGCCCCGTTCTTCAAGACGGGCAAGGAACTGCGCGCCCGCCTCAACAAGAAGACCTGATCTTGCGCCGCATTCTCCGGTGGGCGGTGGGGCTTCCCATCATCATCCTTGTCGTCTCATTTGCCGTGGCCAACCGCCGCTGGGTGACGCTGTCGCTTGATCCCTTCTCGCAGGAAGCCCCCAAGCTTGCCATGGATATGCCGCTCTGGCTGCTCTTCTTCTTTGGCATTCTGGTAGGGCTCATCATCGGCTGGGTTGCCTCGTGGATTGCGCAGGGAAAGCATCGCAAGGCGGCCCGTGAAGCCAGGACCGAGGCGGCGAGCCTGCAGGCAGAGCTTGCCGAACTGCGGAGATCGCGCGTCGAGCCGCCGCGTCAGGACCTTGCCCCGTTTGACGGCGGTTTCCTGTGAAGGTGCTTTCTGCCGCTGATGTAGCCCGCGCCGCGCCCTATCGCGAACTGGTTGAGGCACTCCGCGAAGCGTTCCGCAGTGACGTGGCAACGCCCGTCCGCCATCACCATGAAACCGGCCCCGCCACGACCCTGCTCCTGATGCCGGCCTGGACCAGTGACTGGACGGGGCTGAAGGTCGTCACCGTCAAGACTGACAATGCCGCCCTCGGGCATCCAACAGTTCAGGCATCTTATCTTCTCATCGATGGCGCGACGGGTGCGCCCGCCGTGATGATGGATGGCACGGAATTGACGCGCCGCCGCACGGCAGCAGCATCCGCCTTGGCCGCCGATTACCTGGCGAGGCCCGATGCCTCGGTCCTCACACTGGTGGGTGCCGGCGCGCTCGCCCTGTATTTCGCGATGGCCCATGCCGCCGTCAGGCCGGTCAGGACAATCCATGTCTGCAACCGCACGCGGGAGAA
>CAZUKI010000168.1:0-6780 GCA_964620785.1 uncultured Aestuariivirga sp. | reverse complement strand
TGGAACGGGTCTGCCAGCGGGTTCTTGAGGATGCGGCGCAGCGTCTTTGGCTTCGGCGCCGGTTCGGCATGGGCCGGCCGCGAGGCGGTATCGGCCAGCGGCGGGGCAGTCTCGGCGAGTGACGGCGCTGGCATTGCCGGCGCGTCCACTGCCAGCGGGGTGATGGCCGGAATCGGATCGGCGGCGGCGACTTTCTTGAGGCGGGCCGTGAGGTTGCGGAAGGACGCCGCGGAAACGCGTGGCCGCTCGCTCGCAGGCGATGCGTAAGCCAGAGCAGCAGTTGCGTCAGTCATGGTCGCCGTATTGACCCTTTGGAATCCTTGTTGCCAGTTTGGCAGGGAACAGCTTCAGGTTTGATTAATGCCCTCTTGCCGCCCTTTGGGGTGGTTCAATGGTTTGCGAACATGGTTAACCCTTGGTAAATTTTAAGAGATTGGCCAGTATTTGGCTGGCGGCGGCGCCCTTGCGACCTTATCTGAGGCCGGTAAAATCGGAGGTCAGGATGGCTTCAAGGATGGATTCCATGAAAAAGACGGATGCTGAATGGAGGGCTGAACTGTCGCCCGAGGCCTATCGGGTGACGCGCCAGCACGGCACGGAACGGGCCTTCACCAGCCCGCTCAATGATGAAAAGCGCCAGGGCATGTTCACCTGCGTCGGCTGTGGCAAAGAACTTTTCGCCTCCGATACGAAGTTTGATTCGGGTTCGGGTTGGCCCAGCTTCTTCAAGCCGGCTGCCGATGGGGCCATCGCCACCCAGGAAGACCGCTCGCTGTTCATGCGGCGCACGGAAGTCCACTGTGCGGACTGCGAGGCGCATCTCGGCCATGTCTTTCCGGATGGGCCCAACCCGACCGGACTGCGCTATTGCATCAATGGGGCGGCACTCAACTTCAAGCCCAAAGAATAGATCTCAATGAACGCAAATTCCCCGTCTCCGCCAGTTGCGGAGAAACGGCCCGTGTCGGAAACCTGGCACGGCCAAGTGAAGCATGACGACTACAAGTGGCTGAAGGCCGAGAACTGGCAGGAGGTGATGCAGACGCCGTCGCTCCTGCCCCTCGACATCCGCGCCTATCTGGACGCCGAGAACGCCTACACCAAGGCCATGATGGCCGAGACCGAACCGGCCCAGGAGATCCTATTCCAGGAACTGAAGGGCCGCATCAAGGAGGACGACCAGTCGGTGCCCGTGCCGGATGGCCCTTACGTCTATTCCACGGCCTTCGTGGCCGGCGGGCAATATCCGGTGTTCAAGCGCCAGAAGAAATCTGGCGGTGATGAGCAAGTTCTGTTCGATTGCAACGCCATGGCGGCGGGCAAGGAGTTCTTCAACCTCGGCGACGTTGCGCGCTCGCCCGATCACGGCAGTGCGGCCTGGTCGGTCGATGAAACCGGCTCGGAGTTCTACACGCTCCGCGTCCGTGACTTCACGACCGGTGCTGATCTCGATGACGCGCTTACCAACACCGCCGGCAGTGCCTGCTGGTCGGCCGATGGCCGTTACCTGTTCTACACGCTGCAGGATGAGAACCACCGGCCGCTCAAGACCTACCGGCACAGGCTCGGCACCGCGCAGGCCGACGATGTCATGGTCTATGAGGAAAAGGACACCGGCATGTTTACCGGTGCCGGATCGACCCATTCGGACCGCTTCATCATCATCAGTGTCCACGACCACGACACATCCGAATGCTGGCTGATCGACGCCGAGAAACCGGAAGGGCGGCCGCGCCTGGTGGCGCCGCGCATCACCGGCCTCGAATATGAGATGGAGCACTGGAACGACAGCTTCATCATCAAGACCAACGCCGGCGGTGCCGACGACTACAAGCTCGTGTCGGCGCCGATTTCCGACCCCTCGCCCGCCAACTGGACGGATATCGTGCCGCACCGGCCGGGCGTATTCCTGGTCGGCTTCCACGTCTTCAAGGACTGGATCGTGCGCATGGAGCGCGAGAACGCCCTGCCGCGCATCGTCGTCCGCGACATGACGAGCGGTGTCGAGCACACCATCGCCTTTGACGAGGAAGCCTATTCGCTGGGCTTCGGCGACATGCGCGAGTTCGACACCAACATCCTGCGCTTCACCTATTCGTCGCCGACAACGCCCGCGCAGGTCTTTGACTACGACATGCGCAGCCGCGAGCGGACCTTGCGCAAGATGCAGGAAGTGCCATCGGGCCATGATCCATCACAATATGTGGCGCGGCGCGTCCTGGCTCCCGCCCATGACGGCGAGAAGATTCCGGTCACCCTGCTCTACCGCAAGGGCACCAGGCTCGACGGCTCGGCACCGCTCTGGCTCTATGGCTATGGCTCCTACGGGATTTCGCTGCCCGCCGGTTTCAACACCAATATCCTCTCGCTCGTGGACCGCGGCTTCATCTATGCCACGGCGCACATTCGCGGCGGGCAGGAAAAGGGCCGGCGCTGGTACACGGATGGCAAGCTCGACAAGAAGCGCAACACCTTCGAGGATTTCATCTCCTGCGGTGAATTCCTGGTGCGCGAGAATTTCACCCGGCGTGGTGAAATCGTGGCGCAGGGCGGCAGCGCCGGCGGCCTGCTCATGGGGGCTGTCGCCAACATGGCACCAGACCTGTTCAAGGCGATCGTGGCAGAAGTGCCCTTCGTCGATGCGCTTACCACGATCCTCGACGACACCTTGCCACTGACGCCGCCGGAATGGCCCGAGTGGGGCAATCCGATCACCGACAAGGCGGCCTATGACTATATCCGTTCCTATGCGCCTTACGAGAACGTGGCGCGCAAGGCCTATCCGCACATGTTCGTCGATGGCGGACTGACTGACCCGCGCGTGCAGTATTGGGAACCCGCCAAGTGGGTTGCGAAGCTGCGCACGCACAACACCTCCGACAAGCTGTTGCTGCTCAAGATCAACATGGGCGCGGGCCACGGTGGTGCGACCGGACGCTTCAACCGCCTGAAGGAAGTGGCAGAAGTCTATGCCTTCGGGCTAATGGTGTCGGGAATCGCCATCGGAAAAACCAATGCTGCTTGATGCCAAGAAGTCCTCGCTGCTGATCATCGACATCCAGGAGCGCCTGCTCCCGGTCGTTGCCGAGAAAGAGCGCGTGCTGGCCCAGGCAAAGATCCTGCTTCAGGCGGCGACGGAACTCGGCATTCCCGTCACCGTGTCGGAACAATATCCGAAGGGGCTCGGGCACACGGCGCCGGAACTTGCAGACAAGCTTACCAGCAACCAGGCCAAGGTGTTCGAGAAGACCTCGTTTTCGTGCTGGCGTGACGTGGCCTTCCGGCGCCATTTCATCTCGCTGCATGAGGCCGGGCGCCCGCTGGTCATCGTCTGCGGCCTCGAGGCCCATATCTGCGCCTTCCAGACCTGCAGCGACATGGTGCATGCGGGCTTCGGTGTCTTCGCGGTGGCGGATGCCATGTCGTCGCGGGCACCCGCCTCCAGCGAACTTGCTTTCCAGCGGATGCGCCACGACGGCGTCGAGGTGGTGAACACCGAAATGGCGGTATTCGAACTTCTGGCTCAGGCCGGAACGCCGGCCTTCATGAACCTTGTGAAGCTGATCAAGTAGGCGTCAGCGCAGAACGAGGCCTGCACCGGCGAGTGCAACCGCCGCACCGGCGACACGGGTGAAATGCTTGCTCGACCAGATGTGTGCCGAAGCCACGAAGGCGGCAAGTGCCGTGGCATGAAGCAGGGCCGTCGCCGAAATGAAGCCCATGGCATACTCAAAGCCGGACACATCGGCCGGCATTTCTGCGCCGTGGGCAAATCCGTGGAACAACGCGAAGCCGCCGATCACCGGAAGGATGAAGCCGAGACGCAGCGACGTGCCATAGGCCGCGAGGGCACCAAGCACCACCACCGAGGCGGCGATCATGGCTTCAACCAGCGGCAACTGGAAACCGGAGGCGCCAAGAATACCACCGAGCACCATGGCAGCAATGAAGGTTGCGGGCACAAGCCAGCGGGCCTTGCCGCCGATGATGGCGCCCAGCAGGCCGGAGGCCAGCATGGCGAGGAGATGGTCGAGGCCGCCGACCGGATGCATGAAGCCATGCACAAAACCTTCAGCACCGTGGCCGGTGTGGGCGAAGGCGGTGCTGGCCGACAGGCCAAGAACCGTTGCTGCAATCGAGAATCGTGTGAAGGTGGTCCGTGCCATGTGCTGCTCCTTTGCTTCTGCATCCCGTGCCTTCTGGCTACCGGGTTTGGCGTGGGTCTAGGGCGCGGATACTGAGTAGTGGTGCCGCGACTGTCAAGCGCCGCCATCCGCGCATATGCTCATGCGTCCAGCCATTTGACATTTGGCTGAAACACGCGCTTGTAGGGCCACGCCCACGAAGGTCGAGAACTTTCGTGACAAGGACTTGCTCCAGTTGATGAATTTGGCTGCGAGTTCTTTTCGCCCGGATGATTTCCACCAGGCGGGAGGCGCACCGTTTGCACACGGACTGATTGCACAGGGACTCATTGTACAGGGACTGATCATGGCCAAGCCTGCCGATTTCAACTGGGAAGACCCGCTCGACCTGGAAAGCCAGCTTACAGAAGACGAACGCATGATCCGCGATTCGGCGCGGGCCTTCGCCGCCGACAAGCTCATGCCGCGCGTGAAGAGCGCCTTCCGCGACGAGCGCTTCGACCGCGAGATCATGAATGAGCTGGGGGCCATGGGCTTCCTCGGCGTGATGACGAGCGAGGCCTATGGCGGCTCGGGCCTCGGCTATGTGGCCTATGGCCTGGTGGCGCGCGAAGTGGAGCGCGTGGACTCAGGTTATCGCTCGGCCATGAGCGTGCAGAACTCGCTGGTCATGCACCCGATCGAGGAATTCGGCACGGAAGCCCAGAAGAAGAAATACCTGCCGCGCCTCGCCACGGGCGAGATCGTCGGCTGCTTCGGCCTCACGGAGCCTGATGCCGGTTCTGATCCCGGTGGCATGAAGACCCGCGCCAGCAAGGTGCAGGGCGGTTATGTCCTGAACGGCGCCAAAATGTGGATCACCAATTCACCGATTGCCGACATTGCCGTCATCTGGGCCAAGGACGATGCGGGCGACATCAGGGGCTTCGTTGTGGAACGGGGCACCAAGGGTTTCTCGACGCCAGAGATCAAGGGCAAGGTGTCGCTGCGCGCCTCGATCACCGGAGAGATCGTGCTCGCCAATGTTGAAGTGGGCGAAGATGCGCTGCTGCCCAAGGCCAAGGGCCTCGGCGGCCCCTTCTCCTGCCTCAACAAGGCCCGCTTCGGCATCGCCTGGGGCGTCATGGGTGCTGCTGAAGACTGCTGGCACCGGGCCCGGCAATACACGCTTGACCGCAAGCAGTTCGGGCGCCCCCTCGCCGCCAATCAATTGGTGCAGAAGAAGCTCGCCGACATGCAGACGGAGATCAGCCTCGGCCTGCATGCCTGCCTGTCGCTGGGGCGCGGGCTGGAACGCGGCACGCTGGCGCCGCCTGCCATTTCCATGATGAAGCGCAACAACTGCGGCAAGGCGCTGGATGTGGCGCGGGCAGCGCGCGACATGCACGGCGGTAACGGCATATCGGAAGAGTACCATGTGATCCGCCACATGGTGAACCTCGAGACGGTCAACACCTATGAAGGCACCCATGACGTTCATGCCCTGATCCTGGGCCGCGCCCAGACAGGCCTACAGGCATTCATGTAAGGAAGGAAGACGCTGTGAAACTGACGAAGATCGGCCGGACAGACCTGCACGTTCCTGAACTCTGCTGGGGCTTGGCGCCGATCAGCGACATGCCCGGCACCTATGGCCATGGTGTCGCGCCGGAACAGGCACAAACCGTGCTCAACGCCATCTTCGACAGTGCCTATCCCTTCGTGGACACGGCGCGGAACTATGGCCTGGGACGCAGCGAGCAGCGCCTCGGCGATGCCATCCGCGCCCGCGGCGGCAAGCCAAAGAACCTTGTCATCTCTTCCAAGCTCGACCGCGACATGGAAACGCTGGCTTTCGATGCCTCCAGGGCGCGCCGCTCACTGGAGGAAAGCCTGAAGGCCATGGGCGTCGACAAGATCGACCTTCTGCATCTGCATGACCCGGAACACGCCCGTGACCTCAAGGAAATCGGCGGCAAGAACGGGGCGATCGCCGAACTGTTCAAGATGAAGGAAGAAGGCCTGTGCACGGCCGTCGGCCTTGCGGCAGGCCGCATCGACATCATGATGCCGATGCTGAAGGACTGGGACTTCGACGCGCTGATCACCCACAACCGTTTCACGCTGGTCAACCGCAATGCCGAGCCGATGATCGCACTGGCGGGGGAACGCGGCATCACCGTGATCAATGGCGCGCCTTATGCAGCAGGCGTTCTCGCCAAGGGTTCGGCGACGCACAAGCGCTATGTCTATCAGGAAGCCACCGCCGAAATGCTGGCGCCGGTGCAGCGGGTGGAAGAAGTCTGCGCACGGCATGGAATACCGGTCGGTGCCGCCGCCCTGCAGTTCTCGCTGCGGGACAAGCGCATTGCCTCGACCATCATCGGCATTTCCAAGGTCGAACGCATTGCCCAGACGCTGGCCTGGGCCGAGTACAAGATTCCCCCGGCCGCCTGGGCCGAGTTGATGGCCCTGCCCTATGACAAGGGCGATCCCGAGGCGACACGGAACTACAGCCCCGATTGAGCACCAAGCCGCGGGGTCTTTTCGCTTCGCCTCATCCGATGCGCTAGAGGAGCGCCCGCAGCGGGTTGGCGGGATCAAGCAGAAGCTTCAGCGCCATGGCGATGCAGATCAGCACGAGGAGCGGGCGGAT
>CAZUKI010000167.1:0-6795 GCA_964620785.1 uncultured Aestuariivirga sp. | reverse complement strand
TGGATGTAAAGCCTGCCCATGACATCGCGCGGCGGATAGAGGCCGGGGTCATTGAGGAGTTGTGCTTCCATGAGGGGGCCGGCGGCATGGACAGTGTTGGCGTACATCAATGTCTTGGTGCCGGCGGCGGCGACCTCAGGCTTCAGCAGGTAGTCAATGAGCTGGTGAGCAAGGTCCACATTCTTGGCATTCTTCGGAATGACCAGAAGCTGGAACCAAAGTTCGCTGCCTTCCTTGGGAACGACGTAGCTGATGGTTCCGGTCTGGGTGGCCTTGGCCCGCTCACGCGCCGTCAGGGCGTCGCCAGAATAGCCGATGCCGACGCAATACTTGCCCTTCGACAGACCCTCGACGAATTCCGCCTTGGGCACCACCTTGAGGTAGTCCTTGACCTGGGTGAGCGTGGCATCAACGGCTTCAAGGTCGGTGACGCCGACATTGCGGAAGTCGCCGCCGACATAGCTCACAAAGGAAGGAACAACGTCGATGGGTTCATCGACGATGGCAATGCCGCAGGGCGCGAGGGCCGCGGCGTTCTTGGGATCGAGCAGCAGCGCCATGCTGTTCTTGGGTGAATCAGGCAGGACCTTGTCAACGAGGTCCTTGTTGATGCCGATGCCGACCGTTCCCCAGAGATAGGGAATGGAATGGGCATTCAGGGGATCGAGCGCCTCGGTGTACATCTGCGAGGCAGTGTCGAGGGTGAGCGAGTTCGGAATCTTGACGCGGTCGATCTTGGTGACAGAATCCTGCTTCTCGAGGATCTGGCGCATTTCGGCACCGGCCTGCACCATGAGATCATACTGGTCCGAACCGGACATCAAAAGCTTCCGCGTGTCGCCGGAATTGTCATAGGTGTCGAGCAGGACGCGAATTTTCGTTTCATTCTCGAAACCATCAAGGGCGGCAGGATCGACAACGCCTTCCGCAGCCAGGATGCGAAGCGTGGCCTTGGGCAGATCAGTGTGGAACTTGGTGGAGCGGACGATGTTGTCGAGTGCCGTCTTGGTGAGAAGGCCGGTCACCCGCAAACCATTTTCGGACTCGAAACGAGCCACAGCCGTCATTGTTGCAGGGCCGTACTTGCCATCAATCAGGCCGGGTTCCATGCCGAATGAATCGAGAATCTGCTGGGCGCGGAGCACATCGGAAGCACCGACAATCATGTCCTGGCCGGGGCCCTGGCCTGCCGACCAGTTCTCCTTGGCCCAGATAGCAGCATAGAGCGCGCGGAAGAGCTGGCGCTTGTCCGGATTGGTATAGGCCCAGCCGGAAGAAGCAAGGAAATCGCCGACGCCCGCCAGCGTTGCGGCATCGAGTGGCCTGTCGGTGCCGACCGGCTGAAGGAAGCCGAGGCGCACGAGAAGCTTCTGCGCCACCTCAAGCTCAGCCGGCGAGAAGGTGGCAAGGCTGGCAAAGCGGGTTCCCGTCACATCCTCCGCCTGCGGCTTGCCCGGGATGATGCCCTGGGCCGCGGCTGGAAGCGATTGCCCCAGCAGAAGTGCTGCGAGGCTTACAGCACCCGCAGTCAAAGCAGCAGTTTTCATTGTGGTCCTCCAATGTCTGTCGAGGAATGGGTTGTCCCATTTCCTGATCCCAGTTTGCTTGCAGAATTCGTCCCAGAGTTCATGGCAGGCTTCGCGCGATGCGGAAGCCGATGGAACGCGCGGTGCGCGTCTGATCCTCAAAACCCCGTGGCGCGGTCACCGAAAGCGACGGCTGGCTCGACCAGCTGCCGCCGCGCACCACATGCTTGCGGCAATCGCGCTCGCTGGGCTTGGCCTTGTAGTTGAAGCCGGGCGTCCAGCAATCCGACACCCATTCCCAGACATTGCCGCGCATGTCGTGAAGACCGATCGCGTTGGCCTGATAGGAACCAACGGGGGCACTTTGCGGGAAAGGATCATCGCAGGTCGCGCCACCGGGCATCGGGCCTGCTGCATAATTGGCCGAAGCACAGAGAAGCTGGGCGCTCCACGAGGTCGCGCCACGCGAAAGCCCCGCCTCGCCGCCTTCATCGGCAAGGTCCCATTCCTCGGAGGTCGGCAGGCGATAGGCCTTGCCTGTCACGGTGGAGAGCCAAGGCAGATACTGTCCTGCGATCATCTGGTGCGAGACATTGACGACCGGAAGCTTGCCTGCCCCGGCGTTGCCATCAGAGGGAATGTCCTTGCAGGCCCCTGCTGCCACGCAGCGGGCCCAATCTTCAGCGGTGATCTCGAAGCGGCCGATGGCAAAGGGAGCAAGACCGGATGCCTCGCTGGCGGCGGCAAACTGCATGGACTGGCCTGCAACGGCGGCAGGCTTTGGCACGACTATGGCGACGATCTCCGGGCAGCCGTCACAATCGGTCCAGACCTGGCCCGGAGCAATTTCGGGTTGCCGCGCCGGCGCTTCCGTGACGACCGTGGCGGCGGCCTGTTGCTGTTCGGGCTGAGGCTGGGCCGCGACCTCCGGCTCTACGACCGGCTCAGGCACGGGCGCAGGAGCGGCTTCAGCCACAGGTGCTGCTTCGACCACGGGTTCAGCTTCGGTTACGGGCGGCGTTGCAAGGGCAACCTGCTCCGGCGTTGGTTGTGGTGCGGCCACATCGATGACCGGCTCGGCGGGTGGTGCTTCCGGCACGGCGGGCGCAATTTGCTCCGTGGCCGGAGGATTGGCCGCCGACTGGGAACCAGCGATCGGGGTTTCCTGTACGGTTACAGCCGGAGCAGATGCGGATGATTCGCTTTCTGCCGGTGCCGCCGGAACGGGGTCGCTGACAATTTCAACAGCCGATGCGGTTTCATGCGTGTCCGCTGCAGGCGCGGCTTCAGGCGTCGCTTCAGCGGTGGGCTCGGCGGCCGGCGGTGGCGTCATGGCCACGGTGCTCTCGGCGGGCGTGCCCGCTGCCAGAACGGGTGATTCCTCGTTCGATGATTTCTGCACAGACGAGTTTGGCACAGTTGCCGCTGGCACCACGGCGGGGGCGGCTGCGACTTCCGGTGCTGCCTGCGCCTGCGGTGCTGCTGCCGTTGATTCAAGTGTTTCCGGAGCCTTCCTGCCGCTCGCGCCAAAATCCTGCGCGAACCAGAAGACGCCCGCCCCGCTCATGCCGGCGACCATCGCAAGGGCGATTGCAGCAACCATCTGGCGGCTGCTGAATCCCGAACTTGCCGAGGCTTGCGAGTCAGCTTGACGCTGCTCCGTTGCGCGCTGGCCCTGGACAACACCAAAACGGGCCTTGAAATCCTCAACCTGTGAAACAGGACGACGGATTGGCGACTGTGCCATTACTCACCACACCGCCTGACCTCGCGGTGCCCACCCAAAGGATTGCCGTCCCTTGCGTACAGAAAGGGTCCACAATGCGGCACAAATGTGACGTGTGCGGAGCACTGCACAAGTAACACTTGGTTAAGGTTAACGGCGCGGCCTATCAGCCGCAAAAAAGCTCACGCCACTTCGCGCAAACCCCACAACAGGCGCAGCCCGAGGGCGCCCAGAAACAGGCCCGTCACACGATCAATCCACTTCTTGGCGGCGAGATAGAAGCGGCGCACGGGGCCCGCACCAAAGAAGAGAGAGACCAGCGAATACCACCAGAACTCGTTGAAGCTGACGACGGCGATGAGTGCCAGCATCAGCCACAGCGGGGGATTGGCCGGAAGCATGGCGATGAACACCGAACCGAAAAAGACGATGACCTTTGGATTGGCCATCTGCACCCAGAAGCCTTTCCACACGGAACTGCCCTGCCCGCCGTTCTCGTCCTGCTCGATCGCTATCGGCGTGGCGGCGTGGCGGAAGATCTGGAAGGCGATCCACATGAGGAACAGTGCGCCGGCAAACTTCATGGCAAGGAACAGTGCCGGCACGGCGTGAAACAAGACGTTGAGACCGAAGAGTGCTCCCGCCGACCAGACCATGGTGCCGAGCGCCAGGCCCGTTGCGATCTTGATGCCTTCCATGCGCGAACGCGCCACGGCGGTGCGCGCCGTAATGAGAAAGGACGGCCCCGGCGAGATCACTGCCAGAAGCTGGATCAGGCCGATGGAAACAAGCGTGAGGATTTCAGGCGGGACGGATGGCATTGCAGAACTGCCGTACCGTTTCGGCCATGCCAAAGGCAAGAGCATCGGCGGTGATGGCGTGTCCGATCGAGACTTCCACGAGGTTCGGCAGGGCCTTGATCAGGCGCGGCAGGTTTTCGCGCGTCAGGTCATGGCCAGCATTGAGGCCGACACCTGCCGCCGCAGCGGCCTTGCCGGTGGCCACCACCTTGTCGAACTCGCGCTTCATCGTGGCCTCATCCAGGGCGCCACCATAGGGGCCGGTGTAAATCTCCACGCGATCAGCTCCGCAGGCCCGCGCCTGAGCTGGCGCTGCGGGGTCCGGATCGATAAAGACCGAGACGCGGAAGCCGCCGGCATGCAGGCGGGCGATGATGGCCTTCAAGGCCTCGCCGTGCTTCTCGAAGTTCCAACCGTGATCCGAGGTGGCCTGGCTGGGATCATCGGGAACGAGTGTCACCTGGTCAGGCTTCTCGGCCTCGACAAGGGCGAGGAAGCGTTCATCCGGATAACCTTCGATGTTGAATTCGCGGCCAGGCCAGCTCGTGCGCAGCATGTGGCGAAGTTCGGTCACATCGCTGCGGCGGATGTGGCGTTCGTCTGGCCGGGGGTGCACGGTGATGCCGTGGGCGCCGGAGCCGAGTGCGGCCTCGCTCAGGGCGACGACAGAGGGCCAGGGCAGGTCACGGCGGTTGCGCAGATAAGCGATGGCATTGACATTGACAGACAATTGGCAGGGCAAGGGGAAACTCCTGCCGGCACACTAGGGTTTCAAGCGGACCGTTGGAATTTCCGGTTTCCGGAATTCCTGTCAGACCACTTTTGCAGGCAATGAAGGCCCCTACTGGCTGGTCGCCTGGCTGCGGCAGCCACGATCCTTGAGCAGTTCGGCCAAATAGCCGTTGTCATCGGCGAGCATGCCCTGGGCCTTGCGCGTCTCGTCCACCAGCTTGAAATTCTTCTGGGCATCGAGCAGCAATTTGCACGGGCTGTGGTTCTTGCTGCGGATGTTCATCTGGTGCAGGGCAAGGCTCATGCAGAGTTCGGCATAGCCGGCGCCGCGGGCCACGGCCTCCTTCGGCACACCCTTGAGGCGAAGCAGCATCTGCCGTGATCCGAAGCAGTTGCCATAGGCGCTCAGGAAATCGCCGTTGCGCCACTGCGCCATGCCCTGCTCGCGCATCTTTCCGGCCATGGCCATGACCATGGCATTATCGGCCAAGGCGGTGCCCGCAGCAGACACGCAGATGCCCGCGGCCACAACGACTGCCGCGACCCTGCTTGCCCTGACACTGATGACGGGCCTGACCGGCATGGCGTTCCCCCTGTTGACCGCTTCCAAGGCAGCATGCGCCGCAATCTTGGCAAAATCCTGTTGCCAGCCCACGCCACCTGCCCTGCTCTTAGCTGCCCGGCGACTGATCCGCCATCGCTTCGGCAGGCGACCCTGCAGCCCGTCAAAGCCCGTTGCGTAGTGGCACGTTTTTCACAGGGATTTGCGCCGATTCTGCCGAACGGATAAACACGGCGCCCTGATCGGGGAAATCAGGAGGGTTCGATGCAACAATTAGACCGTAACTACATACTTCTTGGCCTATGCTGGGTGATCGTGGGAATGATCCTCGGCATCTGGCTCGGCATTACCAATCAAATGAACTACGCCAACTCACATGCCCATGTGGGACTTCTTGGCTTTGTGGGCTCCGTGCTTTTCGGGCTTCTGCACTGGGCCTATCCGGCTCTTTCCAGATCGCGCCTCGCCACGGCGCAGTTCTTCATCTACCAGATCGGCGCCGTGATACTGGTCGTCGGCAAGTTCCTGCAGGACGGCGGCCAGGAAACCGTACTGCTGCCGATCGGCGCACTGGTCACGCTGCTCGGCGCCTTGCTGATGCTGGTGATGTTCACCAAGCACGGCTACAAGACGGCCTGACACTTTCCACCGCGTGACAACGCCATTGACCACCGCAAGGCAGCACATCTGCCCTGCGGTGGTTTTGTTTTGCCTGCAGGAAGCCGACGCCAAGGTTGCGCGGCGCACTTCACGCAACTAACCTCGCTCTCCAGAAAAGGAGAGACACATGGACTGGAAATCAATTGCGATCCTCCTCGGGCGGCTGATCTTCGCGGTGATCTTCGCCATGGCCGTGAGCTTCAAGCTGATGAGCCCTTCGGATACGGCAGGCTATATTGGTGCTGCCGGTTTTCCCTTCCCCCTCCTCCTCACCTGGTGTGCCATCGCACTTGAACTGGCGCTGGTGATCGCGTTCCTCACGGGCGCCTATATGCGCGAGGCGGCGCTCATCGCCGGGGCCTATGTGGTGTTCCTCGGCTTCGGCTTCCACGGACCCGGTCTCTGGAAACCGGATGGCATCGAGTTCGGATTCTTCGTGACCCACTTCACCTTCCTCGCCGGGTTGCTGTTTGCAGCAGCCATGGGGCCTGGCGAAAATCTCGTCTGGAAGAAGGGTTGCCTGAAGGGCTGACGCGAGAGCGCCCGCGCTAGGCGCCGTTCACCGTGGCGGATGCCTGCAAGGGACATCTGGAGCCATGCAGCAGGATGGAAGCCAGAGACACGCAGGAAAACGATGTCGTCGCATCAACCCGCACGGCATTGCTTTCCCGCGTCGCCGCGGCCGCCAAATCCTGTGGCCATGTGTTGTCGAACATTGCGCCAGACACGAGTTGGCGAACCTCATCCGGAGTTGGCGTCGTCGCGCCGGAAGCGATGGACAGGGCAACG
>CAZUKI010000166.1:0-6809 GCA_964620785.1 uncultured Aestuariivirga sp. | reverse complement strand
GCGGCAATCACATGGATGGGAACCGGCGCTCCCTTGGCGCGGGCGATGAGGAGTTTTGCGGCGTCGATCATGGGCGTTTCCTTGTGGCGTGTCCCTGTCCGGAACTGAAGAAGACCCTAACAGCTATGGTTAAGGCTTTGTTGAGATACTGCGCGCTAACACTCCATGGGACGGTTTGCCAAGTGTGGAGAAGTTTGGAATGGGACGGCGGAGTGGGCGGTTGGCCGCGTCTGTGAGAACAGGCGCATTCCTCCTTGTGGCGGCAACAGCACTGGCGGCCTGCCAGAACAAGTCGGCAAGCCTTGATGCCGACCCCTTGGCAACGGCCTCGACCAATGGAACGGGAACGGCTGGCGCGCCGTCCTTCAAGAGAACCGAGGAACTGGCGAAGAAGTGGCAGGCCAATCCCTCCGATGAAAAGTTGGCGACAGCCTATGCCGAAAACCTCGGCGCCCTCGGCCAGCGCCAGACGCAGGTTGGCGTCCTTGTTACACTTGCCGAACGCAATCCCACCGATCCGGCGCTGCAGATCAGGGCGGCAAAGCAGCTCCTGAAGCTCGGTGAGGGCCAATCCACCGAAGCCATGATGGAGCGCGCTTCCAAGCTCAGCCCGCAGGACTGGAACGTCTATTCGACCTGGGGCATGGCCCTCGACCAGCAGACCAAGCATTCCGACGCCCGCGAAAAATACCAGCAGGCCCTTGCCCTCCAGCCCGGCGAACTGTCAGTCACGAACAACATGGCCATGTCCTATGCCTTGCAGGGCAAGCTGCCGGAGGCCGAAAAGCTGCTGCGTGAAGCCATCGCCGCGCCCGGCGCCAAGGCCCTGCCGCGCATCCGCCAGAATCTTGCACTTGTCGTCGGCTTGCAGGGCCGTTTCGACGAATCCCAGAAGATTGCCAGCGAGGACCTGCCGCCGGATGAGGTGGAATCAAACCTGGCCTATCTGAAGCAGATGCTGTCGCGCCCCAACACCTGGCAGCAGTTACAGGACAACGGCGACGGCCAGTCCTCGAGCCAAGGCTAGACTTTCATAGGCCACATAGGGCAGTCGATCAGGGTTTCTTCTCGACCCATTCGCGGAAGGCCACGAACCATTTTTCCAGCCGCTCGAGCGTTTCGGCATCGAAGAGGTTACCCTCGGCATCGAACTTGCGTTCATTGTGGACCACGAAGAACTCCGGCCGTGGCATGACGATTGCCTGAAGCGCCTGCAGGTTCTGCCGCAGATGATACTGGGCCCGCGCCGTGCCGGCCATGGCGCCCGCACTTGCTCCCACCACGCCGGTGCGTTTCCACTTGAACGGAGCGTTGCAGGTCGAAAGCCAGTCATTGCCGTTCTTGAGAACACCGGGCACCGAGAATTGGTACTCGGGTGTCGCGAACACCACCCCGTCGGCAGCACGGATCCGCTCCGCAAGCTCGGTGACGACTGTCGGTTTTCCCGACGCCGCGATGAGATCTTCATCGAAGGGCGGAATGCCATGCAGGGTGGCGATCTCGAAGCTGATGCCCGCCGGCGACATGCTGCGCAGGGCCCGCAGAAGGCCCGTATTGGTCGAGGCTTTTCGCAACGCCCCGCTGATGCCGATGATCTTCATGTCTCCCCCGCTTTGCTTGAATGCCGTCACTACCGCAAGGGTTCCCATGCGCCAGGCAGTTTTGCCGCCGCTGATGTTACGCGGCGCAGCGCTGGCGGATCAGCACACCGGATGCAAATGTCGGCTTGGGAACGGGCCTCAGGCCGGCTTGCGCAGCTTGTAGATGCCGACGTCGATGATCCCTTCGGCAAACCCCGCCTCGCAATAGCTGAGATAGAGGTTCCACATGCGCCGGAAGCGCTCATCGAAGCCCAGGGGCGCAATGCGCGGCCAGGCCGCTTCGAAGCGGTCGCGCCACAGTGCCAGCGTCTGGGCATAGGATTGTCCGAAACAGTCCATCTTCTCGAAAAGCAGCCCCGCCGCCTGGGTCTGTTCGCGGATGATCTGCTTGGTGAGCAGCATGCCGCCCGGAAAGATATAGCGCTGGATGAAATCGACGCTGTTGCGATAGCCCTCGAAATTCTCCTCGCGGATGGTGATGCCCTGGATGGCGGCAACACCGCCGGGCTTCAGCCGGTCGAATAGTGTCTTGAAATAGACGGGCCAGTGCGCTTCGCCCACCGCCTCGATCATTTCCACCGAGGCAATGGCGTCAAACACGCCGCGCGTGTCGCGATAGTCCTCGAACACCAGTTCCACCCGCTTGTCGAGCTTTTGCCGCGCCATGCGCGCCTTGGCGAAGGCCAGTTGCTCTGCCGAGAGCGTGATGCCGCGCAGCTTCGCGCCAAGCTTGCCGGCCGCTTCCGCAACCCCGCCCCAGCCGCAGCCGATCTCGAGGACGCTCTTGCCCTTCTGGACTTCGGCAGCCTCGAGAACTTTTTCGATCTTCCGGCGCTGGGCGGCCTCCAGGCTGTTGCCGGAACCGTCGAAAACCGCCGAGGAATAGCTCATGGTTTCGTCGAGCCACTGTTCATAGAAGGCATTGCCGAGGTCATAGTGGGCGGCGATGTTGTCCTTGGAGCCTTCCCGCGTGTTGTCGCGGCCCATGTGCCACAGGCGGTCGAAGAAACTCGAGAAGAAGATGCCCTGCGAGGCCGCATCGAGGCCTTGCTGGTTCTGCAGGTAGAAGCGGAAGAAGGTGGTGGGATCGCGGCTTTCGATGTCGCCTGCCATGTAGCGGTCGAAGAAGCCGAGATGGCCGCGCCGCACCGAGGCCCAGATGACCTTGAAGTTCCGGAGTGTCAGGTCGGCATCAAAGCCGGTGCCCTTTGTCCCGAGCACTTCCTTGCGCCCGGACGGCAGCGTCAGTTCCAATGTTCCCTTGAAATTGGCTGGCAACAGTCTCCTTGCCGCAGCCACCACCAGATTGCCGAATATTCCCTCGCTCATGCCCCTTCGCTCATTCCGCCTTTCTTTTCCCCGTTTCTCTTCCCCTAGGGTTCACTGGCCCGCCACACAATCAGGTGCGGATGATTGCAAAAGCCGGGCGCCGATGTAAAGCCTCATGACCGCGCTGCCTCCGGAAATCTTCGCTCGTGCTGTCATGAAGCCTTTCGCGTCAGGGCTTTGCGCCCACGCTGAAATGATCCGCCGCAGGATGCTGTGCCTAAGATTTTGGCGCTTTCGCGTGGCGCAGCGGACCAAAAAGCGGCGCAAATTGAATTGACGGCCTTCAATCGTGATGTAAGCTTTGCCGCAGGTTAGGGGCAGCCCAACCATCTCCGCAGAGGAGCAAAAATAACAACGGGTAACGGGAGTTTTGGACAGAAACCGCTCGGCACAGGGTTCGCCGCGCCACGAAAACCATCCCCCCAATTTTCAGGCAAGAACCATTTTCAACGGAGTGAGACATGACTGAATTTGAATTCAAGCTGGAGCAGGCCAAGAAGGCCGTGACGGGGGGCAAGCTCTCCCGCCGCGACTTCATGCAGTTTGCCGTCGCCGGCGGACTGACCATCGTCGCCGCTGACAAGCTGTTCATCTCGGCGGCCCGCGCCCAGGCCAAGCCAGGCGGCCATTTCCGCGTCGGCCTCGGCCATGGCAACACCACGGATACGTTTGACCCGGCAACCTGGGCCCACGGCATGAACTTCGCCTGGGGCAAGGGCCTCACCGGCGCTCCGCTCGTGCGCATCGATCCCAAGGGCGCCTGCGTCCCCTATCTCGCCGAAAGCTTCGAGGCTGCCGATGGCGCCAAGAAATGGGTGTTCAAGCTGCGCAAGGGCGTCACCTTCCACAACGGCAAGACCGTGACCTCCGATGACGTCGTGGGCACCGTCAACTATCACATCGGGCCGGACTCCAAGTCACCCGGCAAGGCCTATCTCGCCGGCGTTGCGACCTGCAAGGCCGATGGCCCGGAAACGGTGGTCTTCGAATTGAAGAGCGCCGATGCCGACTTCCCCTACAACCTCTCCAACTACCAGTTCCCGATCCTCTCGATCGTGGACGGCGCGCCGGATCTCTCCGGCAACGGCGCCGGTCCCTTCGTCCTCGACGGCTTCGAGCCTGGCGTGCGCGCCCATTTCAAGCGCAACCCCAGCGCCTTCGTGCCGCCGAACTTCGATGAAGTGACACAGCTCTCGATCCTCGATCCGGCCGCCCGCAGCAATGCCTTCCTGGCGGGCGAAGTGGACTTCGTCGATCGTGCCGACCTCAAGACCATCGATCTCCTGAAGTCGGCGCCGAACACCGAACTCTACAACGTGTCCGGCTACCAGTACTACAACGCCCCGATGCTCGTGGACATGGCGCCCTTCGACAATCCCGATGTGCGCCAGGCCCTGAAGTGGGCGATCAACCGCCAGGACCTGGTGGACAAGGTGCTCTTCGGCTACGGCAAGCCCGGCAACGACTCGCCGATCGCCTCGGCCATGAAGTTCGCCTTCGATCCGCAGCCGACCTACACCTATGATCCCGACAAGGCGAAGTCGCTGCTCAAGAAGGCCGGCATGGAAAACCTCAAGGTTGACCTCTCGGCTGCTGACGCTGCCTTCGCCGGCTCCGTCGACACGGCCCTTCTCATGTCCGAGCACGCCAAGGCGGCCGGCGTCGAGATCAACGTGATCCGCGAGCCGAACGACGGCTACTGGGACAACGTCTGGCTGAAGAAGCCCTGGTGCCACTGCTACTGGGGCGGTCGTCCCACGGCGGACGCCATGCTCACCGTCTCGCTCGCTGCTGAAGCTGGCTGGAACGATACGCACTGGAAGAACCCGCGCTTCAACGAGCTTCTGCCTCTGGCCCGCGCCGAGACAGACGACGCCAAGCGCACCGCCATGTACCAGGAAATGCAGCAGCTCGTTCACGATGACGGCGGCCAGATCGTCATGATGTTCGCCAACTACGTGGGCGCCATGTCGAACAAGGTTGCCCACGGCGACCTCAACGCCGACAACGATCACGACGGCGGCTACATGTACGACCGCTGGTGGTTTGTCTAAGCAGTCCGGGACTGCAAACAGCAATTGGCCCCCGTCGCAAGGCGGGGGCTTTTTTGTTGCTGCGGGTCCCCAATGCGTCGCAATTCAACACATGCGCCGAAAATTTTTCTGGCAATGGCGCTTCAGTCTGTTAGCATTCCCGTGAACGGAACAAGAAGAAGTCCGGCAGGGTCAGGCAAGGGGAATAGATTGCATGCATCCGGTGCTGAAAACCGTGCTGCAACGTCTGGGGCTTGGTATCCTCACGTTGCTTGCTGTCTCGGTCATCATCTTCTCGTCGTTGGAACTTCTGCCAGGTGGCTTCGCCCAGGCAATCCTCGGGCAGGGGGCCACACCTGAAGCGGTCGCCAACTTCAACCACGCCCTCGGCCTCGACCGCCCGCCGCTGACACGCTACTTCGAATGGCTGGCGGGAGCGAGCCACGGCGATTTCGGCAAGTCCTTTGCCGGTGCTGGCGGCTGGCGCTCCGACAATGTCCGCGAAGTCTCGACGATCATCGGCCCCAGGCTCTACAACACCTTCTTTCTCGCAGTCATGACGGCAATCATCGCCGTGCCGCTCGCCCTCGGAATGGGCATGCTCTGCGCCCTCTACCGCAACAGCTGGTTTGACCGCACCCTGAACGCAGTGACGTTGACCACCATCGCCTCGCCGGAATTCTTCGTGGCCTATATCCTGGTCTTCGTCTTTGCCGTGAAGCTGCGCTGGTTCCCGCCGCTCTCGACCGTGTCGGTGACCACACCTTTCTGGGAGCACGTCCACAAGGCGGCGCTCCCGGCGCTGACCCTGACCCTGGTGATTGTCGCCCACATGATGCGCATGACCAGGGCCTCGATCATTTCGCTGCTGTCGAGCCCCTACATCGAGATGGCCAAGCTCAAGGGCCTGATGCCGCGGCAGGTCATCGTCAATCACGCCCTGCCCAATGCCTGGGCGCCGATTGCAACGGTCATTGCCTTCAATCTCGCCTATCTGGTGGTTGGCGTGGTGGTCGTCGAAGTGGTCTTCACCTATCCGGGCATCGGCCAGTTGATGGTTGATTCAGTCTCAAGCCGCGACATGCCGGTGGCCCAGGCCTGCGCCCTGATCTTTGCCGCTACCTACATCATTCTCAACCTGGTGGCCGACGTTGTCGCCATCGTCACCAACCCGAGGCTTTTGCATCCCAAATGACCACGGAACATGTCGATATCCGCTCCATCCGCACCCGCCGCACCTGGTGGCAGAACACTGTCCGCCTGCTCAAGTCGGCACCACCCACCGCCATGTTCGGCATGGCCGTCATCGCCTTCTATTTCTTCTGCGCCCTGTTTGCGCCGTTGATTGCCCCCTATGGCGAGGCCGAAGTCGTCGGCAAGGCCTATGAACTGCCCTCGGCCGCCCATTGGTTCGGCCTCGACCAGATCGGCCGCGACACGCTCTCGCGCGTCATCTATGGGGCCCGCAATACCATCGGCATCGCCCTCATCACCGTGCTTGTCTCCTTCTTCATCGGCGGCTCGCTCGGCATCTATGCGGCGGTGACGCGCGGCTGGCTCGACATCATCCTCTCGCGCATCGTTGACATCCTGATGTCGATCCCGGTGCTGATCTTCGCCCTCATGCTGCTTGCCATGGCTGGCAAGTCGGTCTTCAACCTCATTCTCATCCTCGCGGTACTGGATTCAACACGCGTCTTCCGGCTGGCGCGCAACACCGCCCTGTCGGTTGCCGTTCAGGATTTCGTCGAGGCTGCAAGGCTGCGCGGCGAGAAACTGCCGTGGATCGTGTTCCGGGAAATCGTGCCCAACATCCTGCCGCCGCTGATCGCCGAATTCGGCCTCA
>CAZUKI010000165.1:3099-6819 GCA_964620785.1 uncultured Aestuariivirga sp. | reverse complement strand
GTGTTCAGCGTCAGCCGCGAACCCAAGCCGCATAACTTTGGCCGGCTGCTCATCGGCGTTGGCCTCATGCTCATCGCCCTGCAGCTCATTTCGCAGACCACCCAGCCCCTCAACGGTGCATCTCTCTTCCACCAGGTGCTGGCGGCCCTGTCGCGTGAGCCGGTGCTGGCTTTCATCGTCGGTGCCCTGTTGGCCTGGGCCTTTCATTCCACACTGGCGGCAATCCTCCTCATCAGTTCACTTGCCGGCAATTCCAGCCTGGCGCTCGGCACCGCGGCGGCCTTCATCCTTGGCATCAATATGGGCGGTGGCCTTCCCGCCCTCCTCGGCTCCATGTCGCTGCCCCGCGATGCCCGGCAACTGCCGGTCGCCAACCTCTTTTGTCGCGGCATCATCTGCGTTGCGGCCGTGCCCTTCATTCCCTGGCTCGTGTCTGCCGCCGCTGACCTTGGCCTCACCGGCCTGCCGTCTGTCCTCGCCCTGCACTTCGCCATCAACATCGCCGCCGCGCTGGTCTGGCTGCCGCTCGCTGATCTTGGCGCCGCAGTCGCCGCCCGCCTCGTGCCGGCCACCGAGGAAACCGAGGATTCGCTGGGCTCGCCGCGTTACCTGTCCATCGCCGCATTGGATACGCCAACCATCGCCCTTTCAAACGCCGCCATGGAAACAACCCGCATGAGCGAGGTGCTTGACCGCATGCTGGTCACGGCAAGAAAGGCGCTGCAATCCGAAAGCACGGAAACCCTGAAAGAGCTGCGCTTGCAGGACCAGCGCCTCAACAGCTATCAGTCGGCCATTCAAAGCTACCTGACGGAACTCACCAACCGCAATCTCTCGCCGGAAGAAACCCGCCACGCCATGGAACTGGTCCTCTTCGCCTCCAACCTCGAGCACGCCGGCGACATCATCCAGCTGAACCTTGCCGACCGCATCAAGGCCAAGCTGCGCGAAGGACATCGCTTCGCCGCCGATGAACAGAAGGCGCTCGACGACCTTTGCGACATGATCCACGACAATGTGAAACTTGCCGCCGCCGTTGTTGGCTCAAGGGACATTGCCGGCGCCCAGTCGCTCATTGCCCAGAAGGATGCCTTCCGTGCCCTCGAAAACAAGGTGATCCAGGAACAGGTCACCAGCAAGGGAACCGGCAAGGGCGAGGCACTGCGGCGCAGCGCCGTGTTCATTGATCTCCTGCGAGACCTGCACAGCCTCAACTCCCATGTCGTGTCGGCAGGCTATCCCGTCGTTGATGCTGCGGGGCTCCTGCGCACCAGCCGCCTGCGCAAGGCCGCCAAATCGTGAGGCGCACGCTGGCGGAGATCAGGGCCCATGCGCGCGCCGCGATGGAGCGCGGAGGCCATGCCGCCATCGCTGCGGAAACCGCCGACAGATGCGCCTGGCTCGAGGCTGTGGGCTACCCCGGCCTCAAGCTTCTTGCGGAGGCCCTGGGCGATGTCCAGCACAGCGCGAAACTGGAACGGGATGCGCTGGGGGTTGACCTCAAGCATGTGTCGAGTGTCTTTCTGGCTTCGCAGCTCGACGCAATGACCAAGGATCAGGGGCGGCTTTTCCTGCGCAATGTCCGCCACGGACTTTATCTCGTTCCGGCAAGCGTCAACGGCAATTACGCCATCGGCTGTCCGGTTGATCCCGCCTTCGCCCTCGGCGGCGAGCGCAGCAGGAACCCCTATGCTGAAAAGCTTGAGGCAGCCGCGCGCGACGGCGTTGAAGTTGACGATGGCGTGTGGCAATCGCTGTCCTGCTGAAACAGGAATTCAAATGTGCCGGGCCCACTTTCCAATATCCGCGTCCTTGACCTGACCCGCGTTCTGGCCGGCCCCTGGGCCACCCAGATGCTTGCCGATTTCGGCGCCGAGGTCGTCAAGATAGAGAAGCCAGGAGAGGGTGATGACACCCGCGGCTGGGGCCCGCCATTCCTGGAAAATCCGGATGGCTCGCGCGGCGACAGCGCCTATTTCCAATCGGCGAACCGCGGCAAGTGGTCGGTTGCCATCGACATGGCGAGCAAGGAAGGCCAGGAGCTGATCCGCAGCCTCGCCGCCAGGTCCGATGTCGTCATCGAGAACTTCAAGGTCGGTGGCCTCAAGAAATATGGTCTGGATTATGAGAGCCTGAAAGCCATCAACCCGCGCCTCGTCTATTGCTCCATTACAGGCTTTGGCCAGGACGGGCCGTTTGCGAACCGCGCCGGCTATGATTTCATGATCCAGGGCATGTCGGGCGTCATGTCGATCACCGGCGAGAAAACCGGCGAGCCCATGAAGATGGGTGTTGCCTTCTCCGATATCTTCGCCGGCCTTCATGCGGTCATCGGCATCGTCTCCGCCCTCTATCACCGTGAGCACAGCGGCAAGGGTCAATCGCTCGACATTTCACTGCTCGACAGCCAGGTCGCCGTCCTCGCCAACCAGGCCCTCAACTATCTGGTGGGCGGCAAGCCGCCGGCCCGCCTCGGCAACGCCCATCCCAACATCGTGCCCTACCAGACATTCGAGACAGCCGATGGCCACATCATCATGGCCGTCGGCACGGATCGTCAGTACGCTGAATATTGCACCATCATCGGCGCCGCGCACCTGGCGGCCGTTGACAGGTTCAAGAGCAACCGCGGCCGCGTGGAGAACCGGGAAGAACTGATTCCCCTGCTCGCCCCCTTCATGAAGGCCCGCACCACGGCAGCCTGGGTCGAAGCCTTCGAGGCGGCGGCAGTTCCCTGCGGCCCCATCAACACCCTTGATGAGGTATTTGCCAACCCGCAGGTGCTGGCCCGCGGCCTGCAGATCGGCCTGACCCGCCAGGATGGCCTGCAGGTTCCGGGAGTTGCCAATCCCATTGTTTTTTCAGAGACCTGCAATGTCTATGAGAAGCCCAGCCCGCAACTCGGTGATGGCACCTCGCGCGTGCTTGGCGGCGTCCTTGGCCTGTCTGAGGCGGAACTGGCGGAACTGCGGCAGCGCAAGGTCATCGGCTGACCACACTGGTAGCCACCCTTACCGCGCCAGGGTTGCAGGCCCGCGGGTGCATTGAAGAGTCGAGCAAAATCATTCATTTTGAGTTCACCCGAGTGCAGCTACCACCCACGCTACATAATCCCGAGCACACGCTCCTGACTGGAAAGGAACTGCCGATGATCTCCCGCAATTCACTTCTTGCTTCCCTGGTAGCCACGACCTTCCTGATCGCCCCCTCCCTTGCCCCCTCCCTGGCCCACGCCGCTGATAGCGTTGCCTTCACCATGAAGGCTTCGATGCCGTCCCTGCGTGATGATTCCGCCAAGGACACCTTCACGGTCGGCCTCAGCGACAAGCAGGTCGAGACTCAGTTCAAGATCACCTGCCAGGCCGCCCAGGCAGGCATCATTTCGGGCCAGGCCGAATCCTGCGCCGTCACCGGCACCGGTTCCCTCATCAACCCGGCAAACGGCGCCAAGCTTCCCCGCACGCAATATTCAGGCGGCTGGGTCGTGAAGTCTGATGGCTTCACCGATGGCGCAAATCTTGCCACCAACTACCTCGCCCTCGGCAAGGTCGCCGCCTCGAACTCCCGCTTTGCGGGTTCAATGATGCTGAAACCCGAGGTGCCAAGCACCGGCGCCAGCCTGCTGCGCGACACCATCCTCAAGCGCATGAAGACCACTGAGAAGGGCCTGATCGACGAGCGCGTGGACACCATCCAGTTCAACAACTTCACGGTGCCGTC